>CAZONY010000127.1:0-7055 GCA_964581215.1 uncultured Chitinophagaceae bacterium
CGGCCTCGACGAGCCCGGCCCGGCTCTCCTCGATGGCGGCGATCATCTCCTGCTCCTTCGCCACGGCCATCGAGCGGCGGCCTTCGGCGTTGGCCCGGGCGACGCGGGTGTCGGCCTCGGCCTGGTCGGCCTGCAGGCGGGCACCGATGTTGGCGCCCACGTCGATGTCGGCGATGTCGATCGACACGATCTCGAACGCCGTGTTCGAATCGAGGCGGCGGGCGAGCACCGTCTTGGAGATCACGTCGGGATTCTCCAGCACGTCGGAGTGCCGCTCGGCCGAGCCGATCGCCGACACGATCCCCTCGCCGACGCGGGCGATGATCGTCTCCTCGGTGGCGCCGCCGATGAGCTGGTTGAGGTTGGTGCGCACCGTCACGCGGGCCTTCACCTTCAGCTGGATGCCGTTCTTGGCCACGGCGTCGAGCGAGTCGCGGCCGCTGTTCTTGCCGGGGCAGTCGATCACCTTGGGGTAGACGCTCGTCTGCACCGCCTCGCGGACGTTGCGGCCCGCGAGATCGATGGCCGTGGCGAGCTTCCAGTCGAGCTCTTTGATCTTCGCCTTGTTGGCGGCGATGAGGGCCTGCACCACCAGCGGCACACGGCCGCCGGCGAGGTAGTGGGCCTCGAGCGCCTGCCGCGTGACGCCAGTCGCATCCCCCAGCCCGGCCTGCACGGCCATGATCTTGCTCCGCACGATCACGGTGGGGCTCACCTTCTTGAAGCTCATCGCCACCAGATCGAACAGGCCGATGCCGGCGCTCGATGCGTACGATTGCAGCCACAGCCGCAGGTAGCGGGTCAGGAGCCCGAAGACGACGAGCAGGGCGACGATGCCCACGCCCAGCAGGATCAGCGTCGGCATCACGACACTCCGAGGCGAGAGGGACGGATCGGGAGGGGCCGCCGAAACGGTCGGCGGACGACAGCTTCAAGAGTGGTTCGGGGGCGGGCGGCAGTCAAGCGCGGGGCGGATCGAGATCCTCGAAATCGAAGGTCTCGAGCGTGGGGGAAAGCCGGCCGACGCGCTCGGGGGCCGGGGTCGTGGCGGCCGTGCCGTCAGCGGCTGCCGATCGTATCGGTCGCGCGGGTGCGGCCGCCGGGCGGCCGGCGTCCTCGGCCCGCCGCACGATGACGGCCAGCCCCTGCACGCCCACCGCCTCGATCGCCGTGCCGGCGGCGATCGGTCCGCTCTCGCTCATCGCCTCCACCAGGATGGTTCCGATCTGCACGCTGCCCCACGGGAGCAGTTCGTTCACGGCGACCCCGCCATGACCGACGAGGTCGCGGAGACGGCGGCGGCGGTCGGCATCGGGCAGCACCTCGGCGGGGTCGGGAGGCGGCGGCAGCACGCGGCGGCCGAGCGGCGTTTCCGGAAACCAGCGGAACGCCAGGCCGAGGACGGCAGGCACGGCGATCACCGTGATGGCCAGCACGAGCAGTCCCGCGGCCGTGCCGATCTGCAGGAATGCGGTCGCCACCGCGGCCAGGATCGTCGCCACGCTCACGAATCCGAGGATGCCGCCGGAGGGGACGAACACCTCGAGCACGATCACGGCCAGACCGATGACCAGGAGCGCTGCCACCCAGAGGATCGTGCTCATGATGCTTCCTGAACCTGTCCGATCACGATGCCAGTGACCGGACCAGCACGTGCCGGCCCCGCACTTCGACCACGCGCACCGGCGTGCCCGCTTCGATGAGCCCGCCGTCGGCGGTGACGTCGTGGATCGCGCCGGCCAGCCGCGCCTTGCCGGCCGGGGCGAGGCGTGTGGTCGTCGTGCCCTCGACACCGACCAGTTCGTCGAGCAGTTCCTCGTCGCCGGTCATGTCATCGGCAGGAGGTGGCGGCAGGAGCACGTGCCGAAAGACCGGCGCCGCGGGAAGCCACCGCCGCGCGACGGCGGCCACGATCGCCACGCCGACCGCGGCCCCGAGCAGGCCCGCCAGCGACCACTGCAATTGGCGGATCTGGTAGTCGTTGGCGGGCACGACGAACGACTGGCTGGCGAGCACGAGCGACGCCACGACGAGCAGGCCGCCGCCGAGGCCGAGCACGCCGAAGCCGGGAAGCACGAGCACCTCCGCGGCGATGCAGATCGCCCCGGCGAGGAAGAGCATCACCTCCAGCCACCCGGCGGTGCCGTTCAAGTGCTGGCTCCAGAAATACACGATGAAGGCCACCATCGCCACGAAGCCGCCGAAGCCGAAGCCGGGCGTGTGCAATTCGATGTAGAGGCCGGCACCGCCGATGAGCAGCAGCAGCCAGGCCAGGCCCGGGCTGGCCAGCGCGTCGAGCAGCTGGTCGCTCCAGCGCGGCTCGGCCAGCGGCACGTCGCCGACGAGGCCATAGGCGGCGCGGAGCCCGCCGACGTTTTCGACGAGGTGGGTGACGAGGCCCAAGGGCTCGGCTGCGCGGCCGGAGAGTTCGACCGGCCCGACGCCCACGCGGCCACCCACGCGCCACGCCTCCCGGTCGTCCCGGGCGGCCAGCTCCTCGTCACTGAAGTATTCGACCCGGCCCGTGGCCGGCTGCGTCGCCCGTTCGACGACGATGCCGGGAACGGCCAGCGCCACCGGCAGCGACCACGGTCGGCCGCGCCGCTTGGCCACGCCCTCCCGCCAGGCGACGGCGATCGCGTCGGCCTGCCGCTCATCGATGGCGGCGGCTCCCTCGCCGCCGAGCGTCGCCTCGGGATGCACGACGAGATCCTCGCAGGCCAACGCGATCAGGGCCGCATCGGCCCGGGCCTGGCGGGGCACGTAGGCCACGGTTCGCACCCGCGCCTGGTCGAGCTCGGCGAGCCACGTTGCCAGCACGAGGCTCTGCTCGGGCGCGCCCCCCGGGCTGTCGATGCGGAGGCACACGAGCGTCGCTCCCGCCGCGATCGCCTGCGCGATCCGCGCCCGCGTCCGGGCCACCGCGTCGGCCGTCACCGGTCCGTTCAGGGCCACGATGGCCGGTTTCCATCCCCCCGCCGCCACGTCCGCAGCGAGCGCCGCCCCGGCGAGGCCGAGGCCTCGGGCGACCTCCTCGGGCGTACCGCCTAGCCGCCGCACGATCCCGAGTTCCCGGGCCCGTCGCCCGGTGAGCGCGAGGGGCACGGGCTCCAGCGTCTCGGTGTCGAGCACGGCGGCCCGGGTCCTGACCGCGGGCAGTTCGGCCGCTTCCACGAACTGTTCGCCGTCATCGGTGGAAACGCGAACCACCCGGGCCGCGGGATCGAGGAGCGCCAGGGCGATCGCCGGCGGCACGGTCTTGCGCCGCGCCGCGATCTCCCGATACGCCGCCCGCATGGCATCGTCGATCAGCGGTTCCCGCGCGTTGGCCGGGCCGAGCGACGCCTCGGCCGGCATCACGATCTCCTCGCAGGCCAGGGCCGCGAGCACCGCGTGCCCATCCGCTCCCCGCGGGAGGAAGGCCACGGTCTTCACGCCGGCCAGCCGGCTGTCGGAGAGAAACCGCGCCAGGCCGAGCGACCGGCCGAAATCGCTGCCCATCTGGCTGTCGTCGTCGGCGGTGTCGAACCGCAGCACGAGCACGCCGCGGCCGGCCTGGTTGGTGGACCGCAGCGCGTCGAGATGGCGAAGGATCGCCGCTTGTACCTGCGTATCGCGGGTGCCGGTGATCGGGAGAGGTACCGACAGCATCACGGCGGGGGGAGATGCCTCGCCGCACGCGGTCCGCGGGATCGCGGCCAGGCCCACGCCGGCGGCGAGCAGTCCGGCCCAGAAAAGCCTTCGGCGGTCGCGCATCAGCCTCTCCATCACGACGGTCGCCGATCGGGCACAGCAGAACACGCCGAATTCTAAAACGCCCGCTCGGCGAGTCAAAAACGGATCGATCCGGAGGGGAATCGGCTGCGGGCAGCCCCGAGCCTCAATCGTTATACTTTTCAACATGACGACACCAGTTGCACCGCGTTCCCCGCTCACGCAAGAACTGATCGACCTGGTCGCCACGAAAGCCCTCCGCCGGGGCACGTTCACGCTGGCGTCGGGCCGCACCGCCTCCTACTACCTCGACGCCAAGCAGGTCGTCCTCGACGCCCATGGTTCGATGCTCGTGGGCAAGGCGATCCTCGAGCGGCTCCAGAAACTCGGCCCTCTGCCCCAGGCGGTGGGGGGCATGTCGATCGGGGCCGACCCCGTCACCGGCGCCGTAGTGACCATGGCCGGAGTGGCCGGCCTGCCCCTCAAGGGCTTCATGGTGCGCAAGGAGGCCAAGGGGCATGGCATGCAGCGGTTCGTCGAGGGCCCCGTGCAGCCGGGAGACCGCGTGGTGATCGTGGAGGACGTGATCACGACCGGGGGCTCGTCACTGGTGGCGATCGATCGGGCCAGCGACTTCGGTCTCGTCGTCGAGCGGGTCGTGACCGTGATCGACCGTCTCGCCGGCGCGGCCGACACGCTCGCCGCCCGGGGCATTCCCCTGGAAGCGCTCGTGACGATCCGGGATCTGGGGCTCGAGCCGGAGTAGGGTTGCTGCCATGGCACGTCGCGTGGGCCTCTGCGTCGCGGGAGTCGTCGCGGTGATCGTCTCGACCGCACTGGCGGGGGCGACCGGCGACGACGAGATCGCGGTGCTCATCCGGCAGCTGGGCGACGCCGATTACGGCCGCCGCGAGCGGGCCGCCGCCCGGCTCGACCAGCTCGGCGCCGATGCCATGGACCAGCTGCTCAACGCAGCCGACATGGAGGGCGATCTCGAGATCGCCCTCCGGGCAGGCTGGCTGGCCGACTCGATTCCACTGGTCATCCCGGGAGACACGTCCGAGGCGGCCGCGCTGCTGGATGGCTACCGATCCAAGTCGTTCGGTGACCGCATCGAGATCATGCACCAGCTGCTGCGGCTCGACGACGACGCCGGCATCGAGCCGCTGGCCCGGATCGGCAGGCTCGACCGCGATCAGGTCGCCGCCCGCGTGGCGGCGGCGCTCCTGGTGCGGGAATGGTCCCCCGGCGATCCCGCCTGGCCCGGGATCGGCGCCCGCATCCTGGCCGGGATCGGCGGGAGCGGCCGGCCGGTTTCGCGGCTGCTGGCGAGCCTCGTCGCCTTCTCCGCATCCGACTCCGCGGACGACCGTGGCCGGTCGTTGAAAACGGTCCGCGAAATGGTCGCCACGCTCGACCGCCGCCGCACGGCGGCCGCCGACGCGGCCGGGCCGGAGACCGAACTGGATGACGCCTCGGCCGCCATCCATCGGGACATCGGCCAGACGACGCAGCAGATCTTCGATCGCTGCCTGGCGATGATGCTCCTCGAGGCCGGACTCCGCGAGGAGGCCGTGGCGGTCGTGCGTAAGGAGATGCAAGCCATCTGCAGTCGCGAAGGCCGTGCGGAGGCGCGCGTGGCCAGTGCCGCCGGCGCACTCGTCTGGGCGTCCGCGCATGGCATGCCGGAGGTGGTCGATGACCTGCCTGACGGATGGGGCGAGGGGCCGCTCGCGCACCCAATCGTGTTCTATGCACAGGCGCTGTGCGAGCGGACGCGGCAGCAGGATGCCGCGGCGGAGCAGATCGCGAGGACTGCCTTCGAAGCGCAGGGCTCCTTCGGCGACCGCCGGCAGACGGCCGCCCTGCTGGTGCGGTGGGGCGCCGGCGATTGGGCTTCCCGCGAATACACGACGGTCGTGGACGACGATGCCGCGCCGCACGAGGAACGGGTGGCCGCGTCGCTCCTCTTCGCCGAGTTCCTCCACGATCGCGGTCGTGACGACGAGGCGGCCGGTGTGCTCCAGTGGTTCGAGGAGAAGGCCGGTCGGCATATCGAGATCCTCCAGCGCTTCGGTCGCGACGCCGCCTCGACCAGCGCCCGGATGCACTACTTTCGGGCCCTCGCCGCGGAAGCCCGCGGGGACGTTGCCGCCAGCCGCCGGGAACTGGAGGCGGCCACCACCGGCGACGCGCCGGACGTGGACGCCCTGATCGCCCTCCATCGTCGCGCCCGTGATGTGCCCGAGGAGCGGCGGACGGCCGTCCAGCGGATCGAGGCGTCGCTCGGCCGCATGGAGCAGGCCATCAAAGACCTGCCCGACGAGCCGCAGGCCTACAACGAATACGCCTGGCTCGTGGCCAACACGGAGGGGGACGTGCCGAAGGCCATCCGCTATTCGAAGCAATCGCTCCGCGACTCCTTCGACAACTCCAGCTACCTCGACACGCTCGCCCACTGCCATGCCGCGGCCGGCAACTTCGATCGTGCGATCCGGACGCAGCGGCTGGCGCTCCGGCACGAGCCGCACAACCGCATCATCCGTCTCAATCTCGAGGCGTTCGAGCGGCGGGCCGCCGCAGCCCGTCCGTGAGCCGGTGCGCATGATCTCCACGCACACCCTCCCCGTCAGCGGCACCACCTTCGCCGTGCACACCCGCGGCAGCGGCCCTCCCCTCCTGCTGCTCCATGCCTTTCCGCTCGACCATGGCATGTGGGAGGCGCAGGAGCCGCTGTGCGAGTCGCTGCGGCTGATCGTGCCCGACCAGCGCGGGTTCGGGGGGAGCAGCGGGCAGCCGCCGATCGCGAGCATCGCCGCGATGGCCGACGACGCCGTCGCCCTTCTCGATGCGCTCCACGTCGGCGAGCCCGCCTTCGTGTGCGGCGTTTCGATGGGGGGCTACGTGGCCCAGCACGTGGCGGCCCGCCATCCGGAGCGGGTGCGCGGGCTCATTCTCTGCGACACGAAGCTCGAGGCCGACACGCCCGAGGCCCGGGCGGGCCGCGCATCGCTGGCGGCGAAGGTGGGCAGGCTGGGCACGGAGATCCTCGCCGACGCGATGCTCGGGAAACTGCTCGCGCAGGGGGAGACGGCCCGGGCAGACGAGCGGCGGCCGGCGGTCGAGGCGCTGCTGCGGCGGATGATCGGCCGGCAGCGGCCGGAGACCGTGCAGGCCGCGCTGGTGGCGATGGGGCAGCGGCCCGACATGACCGAGACGATGCGGCGGCTCACGGTGCCGACGCTGCTGGTGGTCGGCGCCGAGGACACGTTCACGCCGCCGGAGACGATGCAGCGGATGGAGACGCTCCTTCCCGACGCCCGCCTGCTGGTCGTGCCCGC
>CAZONY010000128.1:0-7029 GCA_964581215.1 uncultured Chitinophagaceae bacterium
GCCGCATCCAGGCACGGATGCTCATCCGGCGGCTCGAGGACGCCGGACACACCGTCCGCTGGGGAGAGAACGGCGCGCTGGCGTTGGCCCTAGCGAAGGAACGCCGGCCCGACATCATCGTCTCCGACATCGAGATGCCCGAGATGACGGGCTACGAGTTCTGCAAGGCCGCGAAGTCGGATCCATCGCTCAAGACGGTGCCCTTCATCCTGCTCTCCACGCTCTCCGACCCGATCGACATCATTCGCGGGCTCGACGCCGGTGCCGACAACTACGTCACCAAGCCCTACGAGCCCGACTACCTCCTCGGCCGGATGAACTCGCTGCTGGAGTCGCCGGTGGGCGACGTGTCCGAGCAGGCGATGCTCGAGGTGTCGATCGCGGGCCAGAAGTTCCGCGTGCAGGCGGGACGGCAGCAGGTGCTGAATCTCCTGGTCTCCACGTTCGAAAACGCCGTGGCCAAGAACCAGGAACTGATCGCCGCCAACGAGGATCTCTCCATCGCCCGGGAGCGGCTTCAGAAGACCAATGCCGAACTAACCGAACTCAACGAGGAGATTTCGCGGAAGAATGCCCGGATGATCCGCGATCTGGAGGCGGCGGCGAAGGTGCAGCGGTCGCTTCTGCCCACCGACTCGGTCGACCTGCCGGGAGCGGAGGTCTCGTGGCGGTACGTTCCGTGCGAGGGGCTGGCAGGGGACTTTCTCAACGTGTTTCCGCTCGACGCCGACCACGCCGGCCTCTTCGTCGTGGACGTCAGCGGTCACGGCGTGCCGTCGTCGCTCCTGGCCGTCACGGTGGGGCGGTTCCTGGCCCCGAAGGTGACCGACCAATCGCTCTTGGTGCGGCAGGCGGCCGACGGCACGGTCGTGATCGCCACGCCCGCGGAGGTCGCCACGCAACTCAACAGGCTCTTCCAGGCGGACGAGTTCTCCGGCCTCTATTTCACGATCCTCTACGGCGTGCTCCACCTGCCCACCGGTCGGCTCGACTTCGTTTCCGGCGGACATCCGGCCCTGGTGCGCGTCCCCGCGGCCGGCGCCGCGGAGTTCCATCCGGCGGAAGGGCTGCCGATCGGGTTCGTGCCCGACGTCGAATACGAGCAGCAAACGATCCAGCTCGCTCCGGGCGATCGGGTCTATCTTTATTCCGACGGCGTGACCGAGGCGATGGACAAGGACCTCAATCAGCTCGGCGATGCGGCCCTGGCGGAGCACGTGACGGCCAGCCGATCGCAGCCGTTGGACACCAGCGTGGGCGGGCTGCTCGAGACCGTCCGGCAATGGTGCCAGCCCAAGGGGCCGCTCGACGACGTGTCGATCCTGGGGCTGGAATGGAAGGGTTGAGGTGGGGCTGACCTACGGCTTGGGGCGGTAGTAGCTGCACCCTTTGCCGAGGAGCCGCTGGTAGCCCGCATCGATGCCGATCATCGTTTCGGCGCCACCGATGAGCAGGGCCCCATCGGGCTTCAGGTGCCTGCGCATCTTTCCCACGAGCGCGGCCCGCGTCGGCACGTCGAAGTAGAGCATGACGTTTCGGAGGAAGACGACGTCGCAGATCGGCATCGCCGGCCACGTGCCATTGAGATTGAGCTGCCGAAATTCCACCAGACGCCGGCAGTCTTGCGTGATGCTCCATTTTCCCTGGAGTGGCCGGAAGTATTTCTTGAGCAGGTTGGCAGGGAGACCCCGGTTGGTCTCCAGGTCGGAGAAGAGTCCCTCGCGGGCCTTTGCCAGGATCGGTTCGGAAATGTCGGTGGCGAGGATTCGCACCCGCCACGTCGCCAGGATGTCGGCGAAGTGCTCGTTGAGCGTCATCGCGATGCTGTAGGGTTCCTGGCCGGTCGAGCAGGCGGCCGACCAGATCGTCAGCTGCCGCAGCACCTGTCGCCTGGGCAGCAGTTCCTCGATCAGGGACCGGAGCGTCTCGAAGGGGCTTGTGTCGCGAAAGAATGAGGTCTCGTGCGTCATCATCGCGTTGAGCACGTCCCGCTCCAGCGATGGATCGACGCCCGTTTTCACCCGATCGATGAGCGTATCGAGGCTGGGGATCGACCGCTGCTTCACGATCGGGAGAAGCCGGGCGACGACGAGATAGTGCTTGGAGTCGTCGATCACCACGCCCGTCCGGCGGCGCAGCAGCGACCGCAGAAAGGCGAACTGCGTCGGGCTGACCTTCATGGGCTGCCTTTCCGACGCGGGCTCATCCGCCCCGTCGCTTGAGCCGCAGCGCCACCTCGGCGCCGATCTGCGCCAGCGGCAGCACGGCATCGGCCAATCCCGCGCGGGCGACCTCGCCGGGCATGCCCCAGACCGTGCTCGAAAACTCGTCCTGTGCGAGCACGGCGCCGCCGGCCTCCACGATGGCCCGGGACCCGGCCAGGCCGTCGCGGCCCATCCCGGTCAGCACGACGCCCAGCGTGCCGGAGCCCCAGACGGCGGCCGCCGAGCGGAAGAGCACGTCGGCCGCCGGCCGGCAGGAGTTTTCGGGAGGATCGTCGGTGATTCGCACTCGGGCTCCCGGACCGTCCCCCTCGATGGCGAGGTGGCGGCCGCCGGGCGCGAGGAGCACGTCGCCGGGGCCCACCGGGAGCCCGTGGGCCGCCTCGCGGACGGTGGCCCCGGTCACCTTCGTCAGCCGCTCGGCCAACTGGGCCGTGAAGAAGGCGGGCATGTGCTGGACGATCAGCACCGGCACCGGGCTCCCCGCAGCGAAGGCCGGCAGCATCTCGGCGAGGGCCGTCGGGCCGCCGGTGGAAACGGCGATCACCACACCCCGCACGGGCTGGCGCGCCGAAACCGGACGAGTCGGAGGGGCGGGAACGGCGGCATGAACCCGGGGGCCACCCCGTGGCACCAGCGCCTTGATCTTGGCGATCAGCTCGTCGCGAATCTTCGCCGCCACATCGGCTGCGGCCAGGCCGGCCGGCTTGGCCGCGTAGTCGTTGGCCCCGGCGAGCAGGGCATCGAGCGTGGCCTGGGCACCCCGCTCGGTGAGGCTCGAGAACATGACCACCGGCAGCTTGGGGGCGAGCCGGCGGATCTCCTTGAGCGCGCCGATGCCGTCGAGCACCGGCATCTCGACGTCGAGGACGACGATATCGGGAGACGATGTGGCGACCATCTCCACGCCCAGCCGGCCATTGGCCGCGGCGCCGACGACCTTGAGGCCGGGATCGGCGCCGAGCGTGGCGGAAAGCAGGCCGCGGATGGTCGCCGAATCATCGATGAGGAGCACTCGGATCGGCTCGCGGGCACCCGGTGCGGCCGCCTCCGCGGCGCTGCACACGCCCAGGCCCACGAGCGCCCGAGCCAGCGACTCCGGCGCGAACGGTTTCGTGAGATAGGCATCGATGCCGACGCCACGGGCCTCGTCGATTTTCTGGCGGTCGGTCTCGCTGGAGATCATAAGGAGCCGCAGATTCCGGTGCCGCGGGCTTTGCCGCAGCCGTCGCACCAGTTCCAATCCGTCCATCACCGGCATCTGCCAGTTCACGGTCACGATGTCGGGCCGCGGTGAGCTGTCGAGAACCTCGATCGCCTCGGCCCCGTTGGCCGCCTCGACGCACTCGAACCGCAGGTCGCGAAGCGCCCGGGCAACGATGCTGCGGCTCGGCTTCGAGTCGTCCACCACCAAGGCCCGCATCGTCGCCCTCCCTGCCGGCGGCTGCCGGGGTCGCCGCTACCGTCGGTATTCTTCCACGAGCCGCTGGAGGGCCATCGCCATGCGTGCCAGTTCCTGTGACGACACCTGCGTGTTGGAGGCGCCCTCGGCCGTGCTCTGAGCGGCCTGGGCCACCTGCACGATGTTCTCGGCGATCTCCGAGGATCCGGTCGTCGCCTCGCCGATGTTCCGGCTGATCTCGCTCGTCGTCACCGACTGCTCCTCGACCGCCGTGGCGATCTTGGTCTGCAGTTCGTTGATCCGCTCGATCACGGTGCCGATCTCGCCGATCACCGACACGGCTCGCTGCGTGTCCCCCTGCATGGCCTGGATCTTGGCGCCGATGTCCTCGGTGGCCTTGGCGGTTTCGCGGGCGAGTTCCTTCACCTCGTTGGCCACCACCGCGAAGCCCTTGCCGGCTTCGCCAGCCCGGGCGGCCTCGATCGTGGCGTTGAGGGCCAGGAGGTTGGTTTGCTCGGCGATCGAGGTGATCACGTTCACCACCTTGCCGATTTCCGCGCTCGAACTGCCCAGGGCGGTCATCGTGCCGGTGGTGACGCCGGCCAGATCGACCGCCTGGCGGGCCGTGCTGGCGGCCTCCTGGGCGCTGCGGGCGATCTCGTGGATGCTCGTGACGAGGTTCTCGATCGATCCCGACACGGTGCGGGCGTTGCCGCTCACCTGTTCGGCGGCGGCGGAGACGAGGTTGGCCTGGGCGGTCGTCTCCTCGGCGGCCGCGCTCATCTGCTGGCTCACGCTCGTCAATTCCTCCGACGCGCTGGCCAAGGCGTGGGTGTTGTCCACGATGCCGGCCACCAGCGCCGCCTGGCGACGCGCCTCGCGGGTGAGTCGGCGGGCGATGCCGATGGATACCGCGAGCACGCCGAGGGCCGTCACGCCGAAGATCGCCTGGGCGAAGCCGCGCAGCCGGTGGGCCGGGGCCAGCACTTCGGCTTCGTCGATCTCGGAGACGAGCGCCCACCGCACCGCGCCGCGGGACGAGGCGGGATCGCGGTGGACCGTCACCGGCGTCCAGGAGGAAAGTACCGGCTGGCCACGGTAGTCGCGGATCACCGCCGTGCCGGAATGACCGTCGTCGAGGGCGGAGCGCGTCGCCGCGCTGTCGACCTTGATCTCCGGGTTGATGATCGTCGTCTTCACGCCGAGATCACGACTGAATCGCGACTCGCTGCGGAAAAGCCGGTCGGGGCCGACGACGTAGGTCTCGCCCGTCTCGCCCATGCCCACCGTTTCGCCGATGATCGCGTTCATCCGATCGACCGGGAGTTGGAACACCACGACGCCCGTCACCTCCCGGCCTTCGTGGACCGGCGCGGCGATGAAGCTCGCGGGGGTGTCATAGGAGGGAAGGTACTGCTCGAAATCCCCGAAGGCCACCGTGTCGCGGCGGCCGCTGGAAAGAGCCTCCTTGCAGGCCCGCGCCAGTGCCGTGCCCCCGAACGAGCCGTTGAAGAGCGACGTGGCGAAATCGATCTCCTTGAAGACGGAATAGACGATCGTGCCGGTCTCGGCATCGACGAGGAAGAAATCGTAGATGCCCAGCCTTGCCAGCGCGTCCCGGAAGATCGGATGAAAGGTCGCATGGGCTTTCGAGTAAGCCGAGCCGTCGGCCGCCGCGTCGAGCAGGTGCTTCGAGCCGAGCGGGTTGTCGTTACGGCGGATGTAGAGATCCTGCAGCCACGCGCCGGTGTCGGGCAGCCCCTCCACGAGCGGCGTCACGGCGACGTCGGCCTCCGCACGGCGACGAAACTCGCTGGCGAAGTCGCCGGTGTAGTAGGTCGCCAGGTTGCGGCGAGCTTTTTCCACGGCGGCCGCGTCGGCGCCGTCGTCGGCGAGGATCGAACGGTATCCGGCGGCGAAGGCCCGCAACGCGTCGACCACCATCCGGTCCTCGGCCATGATCCGCAGCTGGTCCTCGAGCGAGGTGAAGTAGCGCTCCACCGACTTTGCCGTGATCGTCCGGACCGTCTCCAACTGGTTGAACGACTGTTTGCGGATCGTGTCGACCGCCGAGCGGTACATCATCATGCCGGTGATCGCCAACGGAATCAGCGATACGGCCAGCAGGGCCAGCAGGAGACGGTTGCCGAGCAGGGACAGCCACCCGGCAAACGGCACGGGGCGGTCAGGGGACGGTTGCGACATGCGAGGCTCCGTGCTTGTGGGCGGGGGATGTGCGGGGGCGAAGCAACGACTGCACGATACGCTGCGGATCCAAGAGATGCACGAGCCACCCTTCGGCGGCGAAAACGCCCGTTCGGGGGTCGCTCGCCGGGTCGGCGAGCGTGCCCGACGGCGGCTCGAGACGGTCCGCGGGAATCGCCTCCACGTCGAGCACCTCGTCGACGAGCAGGGCGTAGAGATCGTCGTGCAGTCGCATCACGAGCAGGTCGCGGGCGGCCATGGCCTCGCCGGCGATCGCGAGCCGCCGCCGCATGTCGATGACGGGCACGATCCGGCCCCGGAGATGGATCAGGCCGGCGATCACGTCGGGCGCCAGCGGCACGGCCGTGAGTCCGGTCGCGTGAAGCACCTCGGCCACCGCCGCCGACGGGATCGCGAAGCGATGGCTCCCGACGAGAAAGCCGCACGCCTCCAGAGTGGCCGGCGACGTCGTCGCGCTGATGTCGATCATGGTCCGGCGACCCCGTGTGCGAGGGGCGGGCTGGCGGTGGCGGCCGCAAGGTCGAGCACCTCCGTGGCGAGGCCCCCGAGTGAGAGCGATCCGGTCACGCCAACCGACCCGAGGCCGGCCTGGAGCGGGGATTCCGCGGCGGCCACATCCACGATCTGCCGGACGGCGAGCCCGACGTTTCCGTCCGCCGTGCCCAGCACGACCAATTGGAGGGCGGGGGCGGGCGGTTCCGTCCGGCTTCCGAGCAGTGCGTCCACGTCGATCACGGGCGTGAAGCCGCCGCTGCGGCGGACCACGTGCCGGCCGGCCACCGCCTCGAGGTCAGAGGGAACGAGGCTTTCCAGTCGGGTGACGTCGTGCAGCGGCACCGCCACGCGACGCCCCATGCCGGTCCGGCAGACGAGATAGCGATCGCGGGTCGCCTCCGCGTGGTCCGCCTCGAGCCGGGGTGGCTCGGGGTGGCCGACGGAGGGCAAATCCGCCAGCCGCAGGATGCCGCGCAGGTCGAGGATCAGGGCCACGCCTCCATCGCCAAGCACCGTGGCCCCGGCGTAGACGCCGATCTGCGACAGCAGCGCGCCGATCGGCTTGACGACGATCGTGGTGAGGCTCGCCGACTCGCCGGCCGTCGTGCCATGGTGGAAATGGCCGGCGGTCCGCAGTCCATCGATCACGAGGCCGAACTCACGGTCATCGACACGCAGGATCAC
>CAZONY010000129.1:0-6991 GCA_964581215.1 uncultured Chitinophagaceae bacterium
AAGTGCTACGGCGGCGACATCTCCCGCAAGAAGAAGCTGTGGGCCAAGCAGAAGGAGGGCAAGAAGCGGATGAAGAGTATCGGCTCGGTCGATATTCCGCAGAAGGCCTTCATGGCCGTTCTCGACACCGGCGGCGAGCGGCAGTAGGTCGTGGCCGGGGGTGGGCCGGCTTCACGCTCCGCCCGTGCCGCGATCGGCGGCGATCGCCAGCGCCACACTGGCCACGGTCGCGCTCATGGCCGTCACGAGCAGGTCTGACACCGGCCCGGCCGCGTAGACCGCCAGCACCCCGACCGGTCGATCCGCCACCAGCAGCGGATAGCCCACGAAACTCCCGATGCCGGAGGCGGACATGGCTCCGGCATCGAAGCCGTGCCAGGCGTCGCTGCCGGCGACCACCTGCCGCGGCTGCCGGTCACGGGCGATCATGCCCACCGGCCCCTCGCCCACGGGATTCCCGTCCCGCCGCGCATGCGGCGCGACCTCCGGTCCCGCGGCCGCCAGGAGGAGGAGCCGATCCGACGCCGCATCGAGTCCCCAGACTTCCATCCCGGTCACGCCGAGTTGGACGATGCCCTCCTCGACGACGTCCTGCAGACGATCGCCGAGCGGCCCCGGGGCGGTGAGAAACAGCCCCGCCGCCGCCGCGAACGCGGCGAGTGTCGCCCGATCGCGCTCCATGCGGGCGCGGATCTCGGCCGCCGCGACCCGGTCGCTCACGTCACGGCCCACGGCGTAGATCACGCCTTCTTCCGGTACCGATCGGGCGTTCCACTCGAGCCAGAGGTAGCGACCGTCCGCATGGCGATAGCGATTGGTGAAATCGACCGTCGTCGCGGCGCCGGCCAAGCGGGCGACTTCGGCCGTGGTTCGCTCGCGGTCGTCCGGATGGACCAGTTCGATGAACCGCCGTGACTTCAGGGCTCCGGCGGTGAGGCCGAGACGCTTCGGGAAATTTTCGTTGGTCCGCTGGAAATAGCCGTTCAGGCCGGCGATACAAAAGAGATCGACCGACAGGTCGAAGAACCGCACGAGTTGCTGCTCGGCCCTTCGCTGACCGGCCTCGAGGTAGTCGGTGAGGTCGGTGACGACCTCCGCCGCGTCGGCGGGGCGGGCCGCGGGATCCAGGGCCAGGCACCGCTTGGCGAGCATCACGACCGGCAACGGCGCCCCGCAGGCGTCGAGCCGCCCGATCGCCTCGGCCGTATCCCCTGCCGCCGCCTTCTTCCAGCGGGCGTCGGCATCTTCGGCCGTGAAGGTCGCCATGCCGGTGAGGATTTCACAGAGGATGCTGCCGAGGCCGAAGACATCGGCCCGCCGATCGACATGGCCCACCTCACCGCGCGCCTGCTCGGGGGCGAGGTAGGAAGGCGTGCCGAAGACGGTGCCGGCGACCGTGCTCTGCGAGTGCGTCGTCTCCGCGGCGTCGTGCGCCACCGGCACGGTCACGTCCACGTCGTCGATCAATTCGTCGCCGTCGGCGAGCACCTTGGCCACGCCCCAGTCCATCACGGTCACCACGCCGAACGGCCCCACCATGATGTTGGAGGGCTTGAGATCCCGATGGATCACACCCGCACCATGGGCGCTGGCCATCGCCTGACAGACGTCGTGAAACACAGCCAGCAGGGCCGGCAGTGCGGCCGCCCGATCCACGGTGTCGGCCAGCACCCGCTTGAGCGTGTGGCCCGAAAGGAGCTGCATCACGATGAAGGCCTCGCCGTCGGGCGCCACGTCGAACTCGTGGATCGTGACGATGCCGGGGTGCTCGAGGCGGCTGGCGACGCGGGCCTCGCGGAAGAATCGCTGCAGGCCCCCGCTCCTCGCATGCTGGATCCGGTCCATGATCTTGACGGCCACGGACCGCTGCAGCCGCGCATCCCAGCCTTCGTAGACGATCCCCATTCCGCCGCGGCCGAGTTCCCGGCCGATGAGATACCGCTGCCCCGGACCAGCCCCGGCGACGTCGAGTGGCTTCCAACCGGGATCGTGCTCGTCGCGGGCCAGATGAAATGCCGTGGCATCCTCGCCCGACGCGGCCTGCCGACCGGACCTGCTGCCGGTGAACGAGATCGTGAGCTTGTCGTCCATGCCCCCGCAGCCGAACCCGGCCTCCTCTGCGACCCCGTCAGGATAGCAGCCGGACGGAGGTCATGGGGAACGGCGGGGAATGAGCCCGAGATCGAGGCCGAACACGAACATCATCAGCGTCAGGATCAGGGCCAGCCCGAGGTACGAAAGCGCGGCGACGACGTTCTCGCTGGGCGGCTTGCCGCGGACGAGTTCGTACAGCAAGAACACCATGTGTCCGCCGTCGAGCACGGGAATGGGCAGGAAGTTCACCACCGCCAGGTTCGCGCTGAGCATCGTCAGGAACAGGAGGAGACGACTGAAGCCCTCCTCGGCCGACCGTCCCGCCTGTTTGGCGATCTCGATCGGACCGCCGAGAAGCCGGGGGCTGATCTGGCTGCTGGTGAGCTTGCCCAGGAATCGATAGACGAGCGAGAGGTCCTCGACGGCCTTGCGGCCGCCGGCGGCCAGGGCCGCCCCCCAAGAGCCCGCTTTCACGAGGCGGGAGACCGGCTTGAAGACGAGCCCGCGATCAAGGACGAACCGGTCGATCTCCACGGCCGGCTCGAGGGCAACGTCACGGGCCAGGCCGTCGCTTCCCTCCACGACCAGTTGCACCCGCGTGCCCGGAGCCACCTGCTGCAACACGGCCAGGCAATACGGCCAGCTCGGCGACCGCTCGGACATCTCGAGCCCGGCGTCTTCGGGGCCGGGCGATTCGCCCGGCTCGATGAGCCGCGCGCGAATGACCTTCTCGCCCGCCCGCACCCCCGCCGCTTCGGCGGCGCTCCCCGGCTCGACCGAGTCGATCGTGGTGCCGACGGCCACCGCGATGCCAAGCGACGAAATCGCCACCGGGCTCGCCGGCCATCGGGGCTCCTCGATCCAGGTGACATCCCGGGGCACGACCGTGAGCGCGACCGACTCGCCGCCCTCGCGGGCAACCTCGATCGCCACATCCGTCCCGACCATGCCGCGCAGCTGCTCGTCCAGGGTGAGCACGTCGCCCACGGGCTCGCCGGCAACCCGCACGAGCCGATCGCCCGCCCGGAATCCGGCCGCGGCCGCCGGCGAATTGGCCTGGACCGCCTTCACGGGCCCGGCCGCCATCACGATGCCCACGGTGCGTCGCGGCTGTGGTGGCAGTTCGATCGACACCTCTTCCCCCCCCTGCCGCTTGACGGCGAGCGTGACCGGCCGGGAGGGATCCCGGGAGAAGGCCGTGATCAGATCGGCGTAGTTCGACACCGGGCGGCCATCGACCGCGCGGATCGTGTCGCCGGCCAGGAACGCCGGCTGCGCCTCGGCGGCGGCACCCGGCAGGCGCGGCGAGATGTCATCGGGCAGCGTGATGGAGAAGGGGCTCGTGACGCCGACGGTGGGCACCCCCAGGTCGGTGTCGGGATGAAGCACCACCGTCTGCGACGATCCGTCGGCCGGACGGCGGATCGTGAACGACACGCCCTTCTCCGCGTCGCCGAGCGTCACGCCGTTGCGAAGATCGGAAAAGATCGGATCCTGGCGGCCACCGATCGCGGTGATCTCGTCACCGGTCCGGAGGCCGGCCCGCCAGGCCGCGCCGCCCGGACGCACGCTCGAGATCTCGCAGGTCATCTCCTGGATCCCGAGGCCGAAGGCCAACGCCGCCATCAGCACGGCGAAGATCACGTTCATGATCACGCCCGCGGAGATGATCGCCATCCGCTTGGGCACGCTCTGGGCGGGATAGCTCCGCGGATCCCATGCCGGATGGGGGTCGCTCGTCGGTTCCGGGGGCAGGTCGCCGGAAAATTCCCCCTGTCGCGCCCGCTGCGCCTCGCGGGCCGCCGCGGCGGGATTGTCGTCCTGGCCGAGCATCTTCACGTAGCCCCCCAGCGGCAGAGCACCGATGCCGTACTCCGTCTCCCCCCATTGAAAGCTCGCCAGCTTCAGCCCACCGACATCGAAGCCGAGGTAGAACTTCTCACACTTCACGCCGCAGGCCTTGGCGACGAGGAAATGCCCCAGTTCGTGGACGAAGATCACGAACCCCAGTCCGCCCGCCACCTGGAGGATGACCCACCAGCTCGCGGGCTGAACGATCCACTCGAGCCATGAGCCGGCCGCCAGGAGCGACGACGCCACCATCACACACATGCCCACTTCGTGACCTCCCGTCGGGCCCAGGCATCGAGTCGACGCACCTCGTCGAGCGACGGTCCGGGTGAAAACGGATGCTCGTCGAGCACCCGCCTGCAAATCTCGGCGATATCGGTGAACCGCAATTCGCCGTCGAGGAACCCGCGGACGGCCTCCTCATTGGCGGCGTTGAGCACGGCACCGCAGGTGCCGCCGCGGGCCGCCGCCTCGTGTCCCAGCCGCACGGCCGGAAAGCGCTCAGGATCGGGCGGCTCGAACTCGAGCGCCACAGCCCGCGAGAAATCAAACCTCCGCGCGGGGCCGGCGAACCGATCGGGGTAGGCCAGCGCGTACTGGATCGGGAGCCGCATGTCGGGAGGGCTGAGCTGCGCCATCACCGAACCATCGACGAACTCGACCATCGAATGCACGATCGACTGCGGGTGCACCACCACGTCGAGCTTCTCGGCCGGCACGCCGAACAGCCATCGCGCCTCGACGAGCTCCAGCGCCTTGTTCATCATCGTCGCCGAATCGACGGTGATCTTCGGACCCATCGACCAGGTCGGGTGACGCAGCGCCTCATCCCGCGTGACGTCGGCGAGCGTCTCCACAGGCCGCCGCCGGAACGGGCCGCCGCTGGCGGTGAGCACGATCCGGGCCACCTCGGCGGCCGTGCCGCTGCGAAGGGCCTGGTGGATCGCCGAGTGCTCACTGTCCACGGGGACGATTCGGCCACCGCAGCGCGCCGCCAGATCGGTCACCAGCGGCCCGGCCATCACGAGCGTCTCCTTGTTGGCCAGGGCCACCGTCTTGCCGGCCTCGAGCGCCGCCCACGTGCTCCGCAGGCCGGCGGCCCCCACGATCGCCGAGACGACGCGGTCGACGTCGGCCGACCGCACCAGGTCGTCGAGGGCTTCCGGGCCGACGGCCAGCCGCGTGCCACGCGGGAGAGCCGCCGCGCCGATCTCGTGGGCAGCCTCGGAATCCACCACCACCACCCATGCCGGACGGCACGCCTGGGCCTGGGCCAGCAGGTGTTTTACGCTGCGGTGGGCGGCGAGCAGGAACGCCTCGAACCGCCCCTCCGAGGCGGCGATCACGTCGAGCGTGCTGGTGCCGATGCTCCCGGTCGAACCGAGAACGGCCACCCGGAGCGGCGATCCGTGCCTGGAGGCCGCGTCGGTGGTGGGAGCGGGTGAAGGCACGTTGGGACGGGACGAACGCGGGGATTCCAGCAGAAAAGTGTAGGTATTCCCACCGGAAACTTCCACTTCGGCGATCAGACGCGCGGCGTTTGTCACCCGCTTTTTTCACGCGTAGGATGCAGTTCTCCGGCGGACGTGTCGGTAGCCCGCATACCCCGCCCCCACCCCTACGGCCACGCCCTACCACGCACGGGTCACCGCTCCGCATGGCGAAGAAACGCGAGGGATCCGCAAAGCGCGGCGACCGCCGCCCGTCGGTGGGAGGATCCAATCTCGTCTGGTCGCTGATCGCCGCGGCCGTGGCCGGCCTGTTCGCCATGAGCCTGCTGGGCAGTTCGCCGGAAGTGGAGCTCTCCTACAGCGACCTCGAAAAACTGATTCGCGCCGTCGGCCGCACCGATGCCGACCCGACCGCCCCGCCTCCGTTCATCGAAGTGCCCCGCCGGATCGGCACCGGCAGCGAAGTCGCCCGCTATGCGGATGTGAAGGACGTCACGATCGGGGCCTTCCAGGTGTCGGGAACGGTTCGCGAGCTGCCCCTGTCGGGAACCGACAGCCCGCAGCCGGGAGGCCCGCAACAGCGACTCACGCCGGCCGGAGGGCTGCGGCGGTTTCGCACGGCAAAGTTGCCGAGTGAAAATTCCGAGGGGCAGCTCTCCAGGCTCCTCGCGGAGAACGGGGTGCCCTTCCGCTACGAGGATCCACCGAGCCCGTGGCGCAACTGGATGCCGATGCTCCTCATCACCGGGCTGTTCGGGCTCGTCTTCTGGCTGATGCTCCGCCGCGTGGGCGGCGCCGGGAGCCCGATGGCCTTCGGCCGCAGTCGGGGCAAGATGTATGCGCAGGAGGATCTCGGCATCACGTTCGACGACGTGGCCGGCATTGACGAGGCGGTCGAGGAGCTGCGCGAGGTCGTCGAGTTCCTACGGAGCCCCGAGAAATACCAGGTGCTCGGCGGGCACATTCCCAAGGGCGTCCTGCTCGTCGGCCCGCCCGGCACCGGCAAGACGCTGCTGGCCAAGGCGATCGCCGGCGAGGCGGGCGTACCCTTCTTCGGTCTCTCGGGCAGCGACTTCGTGGAAATGTTCGTCGGTGTCGGCGCTGCCCGCGTGCGCGACATGTTCCAGCAGGCGGCGGCCAAGGCCCCTTGCATCATCTTCATCGACGAACTCGACGCGCTGGGGAAGACCCGCGGCACGAGCGTGGTGGGGGGGCACGACGAGCGGGAGCAGACGCTCAACGCCCTGCTCGTGGAAATGGACGGCTTCGGCAGCAACTCGGGCGTCATCGTGCTGGCGGCCACCAACCGGCCCGAGACGCTCGATCCGGCGCTGCTGCGGCCTGGCCGGTTCGACCGCCACGTGCTGGTCGATCGACCCGACGTGCGCGGCCGGGAGTCGATCCTCCGTGTCCACGTGCTCAACGTGAAGCTCGATCCGGCCGTCGACATCGCCCAGATCGCCCGCATCACATCGGGTTTCGTGGGGGCTGATCTCGCCAACCTCGTCAATGAAGCGGCGTTGCTGGCCGCCCGCAACAACAAGCAGGCGGTCGGTATGGCCGAATTCAACGAGGGCGTGGAGCGGGTCACCGCA
>CAZONY010000130.1:0-6972 GCA_964581215.1 uncultured Chitinophagaceae bacterium
GATGACGCGGCGGGGTTTCGTGGACCGGATCGGGCTCGTCGGCGCCGCCCTCGGGCTGGGCGGCGCGGCCGCCGGGGCAGATCCGGCCGGGCCGCCCGTGGATGCCGAGGGCAAGGTGATCCCGGGCTTCGAGAAGTCGCAGGCCGGGCCGCAGCCGGGGGGAGCCTGGCAGCCGGTATCGGACCGCAAGATCCGTGTCGGCATCGCCGGCTTCGGCATCTGCAATTTCGGTGCGCAGTTCGGATTCCAGGATCACCCGAACGTCGAGGTGGCCGCGGTCACCGACCTCATTCCCGCCCGCCGCGACGGTCTCGCGAAGGCTTGCCGCTGCACGAAGGACTACGACTCGTGCGAGGCGATGCTCGCCGACGACTCGCTCGAGGCCGTCTACATCGCCACCGACGCCCCGAGCCACGCCCGGCTGGCGGTCATGGCGCTCGAACGCGGCAAGCACGTGGCCTGCGCGGTGCCGGCCGTATTTGGCTCGCTCGAGGACGCCGACCGGCTCTTCGCGGCGGTCAAGAAGAGCGGCCGGAAGTACATGATGTTCGAGACGTCATGCTTCCACGCCGACCTCTACGCCTGGCATCGCCAGTACGAGGCCGGCCTGCTCGGCAAGCTCGTCTATTCCGAGGGCGAGTACTACCACTACTTTGGCGCGCCGCTCGGCGGCTTCAACCCCAAGACCCGCGAGGTGGACACGAACGGCTGGCGGAAGGGACTGCCGCCCATGTGGTATCCGACCCACGCCACGGCCTTCTACGTGGGGGTCACGGGCGGCAGCTTCACCGAGGTGTCGGCCATGGGCATGCCGAGCATCGTGCCGCACCTACAGGCGGAGAACAACGACTATAAAAACCCGTTCGGCTCCGAGGTCGCGCTCTTGCGGACGAGCGAAGGGGGCATGTCGCGGATGGCCGTCTGCTGGGACCTGCCGGCGGCGGGGGGCGAGCAGGGCCGGGTCTATGGGCAGAAGAACGACGGGGCGAAGATGAAAGCCGACCGGCCGCCGCTGCCGCCCGGCATGAAGGCGGGCGCACACGGCGGGTCGCACGGCCACCTCACGAACGAGTTCGTGGACGCCATCCTCCGCGACCGCAAGCCGTGGGTGGACGTGGCGTTGGCGCTCAACATGACGGTGCCCGGGATCGTGGCCCACCAGTCGGCCCTCAAGGGGGGCGAGCTGCTGAAGATCCCGCAGTACGCCCTCTGACGCGGCTGGCCACGCCGCGCGGCTGACGCCGGGTTCGGCAGCCATTGGACTCTTGGCGCTTCGGCGACCCCCGGACGCGGCTTGACACCGCCTTGATTCAGGAGAATATTCCTTTTTGGTATCACCAGAATGGAGCGACCTCCCGAATGGAAGGCAGTTTTCACCGACTTTTGTCGATCGAGCTGCCGCCGGGACAGTCGGCATTTCTGTGGGGAGCCCGGAAGACCGGGAAATCAACCCTGCTGCGGAAGGCGTTCCCCCAGAGCATCGCGTATGACTTTTTGAAGACCGACGTCGCGCTCTCGTTCGCTGCCCGGCCGGCCCTGCTTCGGGAGCAGCTTCTGGCTCGCCCGGCGGCCGAACTGCAGTCCCCGATCATCCTCGATGAGGTGCAGAAGGTTCCGGGCGTTCTCGACGAAGTTCATTGGCTGATCGAGAACCGCGGCCTGCGGTTCATGCTTTGCGGTTCGAGTGCCCGCAAGCTCAAGCGTGGCCGGGCGAACCTCCTCGGCGGCCGCGCCTGGCGGTTCGAAATGTACCCGCTGGTGACGGCCGAATTTCTTGCGGCTGACGGTCCGCCGGGCGGTTTCGATCTGCTCCGCGCATTGAACCACGGGCTGCTGCCGTCCCATTACCTCTCGTCGCATCCACGGCGATCCCTGGAGGCCTACGTGCGCGATTACCTCAAGGAGGAGGTCTTCGACGAGGGGCTCACCCGCAACGTGCCCGCTTTTTCACGGTTCTTCGAGGCGGTCGGCTACTCGCACGGCCAACTCGTGAACTATGCGAACATCGCCCGCGATTGCGGTGTGGACGCCAAGACGGTGAAGGAATACTTCCAGATTCTCTGCGATACGCTCCTGGGGCGGCTGGTGACACCGTATAAGAAACGTCAGGAGCGGCAGGTCATCAGCAAGGCGCCAAAGTTCTATCTCTTCGACGTGGGCGTGGCCGGTGTGCTCTCGAAGCGACATCTCGTCGAGCCGCGCGGCGAGCAGTTCGGCCGGGCACTCGAACACCTCGTCTTCATGGAGTTGGCCGCCCACGCGTCGTACCGGGAACTGGCATACGACATCTGCTTCTGGCGCACGAAGTCGGGTGCCGAGGTGGATTTCGTGCTCGGGGATGGGGAGGTGGCGATCGAGGTCAAAGGCACCTCCCGTGTGGACGACCGTGATCTGCGATCGCTGACGCTGTTCTCAGAGACCCACGGGCCCCGGCTCTCCGTCGTGGTGTGCAACGAGCCGGACGAGCGGCTCGTCCGCGGCGTTCGCATCCTGCCCTGGCGGCGTTTTTTCGAGGAACTGTGGAGCGGCCGCATCATCGGCGGCTGAAGGCGCGCGCGGGGAGTCAGTGGCAGCGCGTTCCGCCGGCTCCCGCTGGCGGCTTCCCGGATGCCAGCAGGCCGGAAAGGGCGGAGGCCCGATCCCGCTGTGTGGTTCCCGCCCGCGAAAGACGGTACACTCCCGCGCCGTCCCGGTTCATCCTCCAAGAGTGGAGCCTTACGCATGCCCTCGCGCAGCCGCCGACGATTTCTCCAGACAACCTCGACGGCGGCGGTGGCCGCGACGACAGGGTTCTTTTCGAGCCAACCGGCCGCCCGCGGCCAATCTCCGAACACGCGTCCGCGGGTCGCCGTGATCGGCTGCGGCGGGCAGGGCACGGGCGACGGCCGGCAGGCCCTGGCCTACGGCGACATCGTGGCGGTGTGCGACGTCGATGCCGCCCACACGGAACGGGCCAAGAAGATCTACACCGAGCACCCCTCGGCGAAGGGCAAGGGGGGCGAAATCGCGGTGTTCGACGACTATCTCGCCGTCATTGACTCGAAGGATATCGACGCCGTGATCTGCGGCACGGTGGACCACTGGCACGTAAAGATCGCGGCCGAGGCGATGAAGGCCGGCAAGGACGTCTACTGCGAGAAGCCGCTCACGCTGACCGTGGACGAGGGCCGCGTGATCTCGAAGGTCGTCAAAGAGACCGGCCGGGTCATGCAGGTGGGCACGCAGCAGCGGTCCGACGAGCGTTTTCTCCAGGCCGTGGCGCTCGCGCGGTCGGGGCGGCTGGGCGAGATCCAGAAGCTCACCGTGGGCATCAACCACAACCCGTTCAGCGCCCCGCTCCCCGCGGTCGCTCCGCCGGCGACGCTGAACTGGGATCGTTGGAAGGGGCCGACGGAGGACGTGCCGTATCGGTTTCTGAAGGACGGCAAGGCCGGGCAGACGCTGGTTCGCGACCTGGGGGACGGCAGCATCGACGCCTCGAACTGCCACAAGGAGTTTCGCTGGTGGCTGCAGTACAGCGGCGGCAAGATGACCGACTGGGGCGCGCACCACGTGGACATCGCCCAATGGATCATCGACCAGTGCGGTCCGGGGCAGGGGCCGCTCACGCTCACTCCCGTCATGGTGCAGGCCAGGGTGCCGTTCGATGCGGATGGCAATCCGACGCTCGACGACCGCTACAACGTGCCCCATCGGTTCACCGTGCACGCCGAGTTTCCCGGCGGCGTGCTCATGGAGATTACGAGCGAGGGGCGGAACGGGATCCTCGTCGAGGGCACGAAGGGGCGATTCTTCGTCAACCGTGGCACGATCAGCGGGGCCCCGATCGAAGACCTCGCGACCAATCCGCTGCCCGGCGGCTGGCTCGAGGACGTCTACGGCGGCCCGCTCGTCCCCCACATGCAAAACTTCTTCGACTGCATTGCCAGCCGGAAGAAGCCGGCCTCCGACGTCTGGACCCACGTGGCCGCGATCAACACCTGCCATCTGAGCAACATCGCGATCCGTCTCAATCGCAAGATCGCCTGGGACGCCGCCACGCAGTCGATCAAGGACGACCCGAAGGCGAACCGGATGCTGGCGCGGGACTACCGCAAGGGCTACGAGATCGAGCTCTGACCGACATCGCCTCAGGCAAGCCGGGAGAAAGCCCATGCACGCACGCACGGCCATCAGGCGAGCAATCCTCTTCGTCGTCGCGGGCATGGCATCGGCCGCTGTCGGGGCGATGGCCGACACGCCCCCGGCGGATGTGGCCGACGCGCCGCCGGCCATTGCCCGGGAGACGCGACGGATCCGCGGCTGGAACGTGCTCGTCAGCCGTGCGCTGCTCGCCGACGAGCCGCAGGCCACGGCGCGGGCGCTCGAGCTGATGGACGCGCAACTTGCCGAGATCGAGCGGGTGGTGCCGCAGGCCGCCGTGGCGGAGCTGCGGAAAGTGCCGCTCTACATGAACCCCGAATACCCCGGCGGCAAGCCGGGGGCCGAGTATCACCCCGAGGCCGGCTGGCTCCGCGACCATGGCCGCGATCCGGCGATGGCGCGGGCGGTGGAGTTCAGTAACGTGCGCGTGTTCGAGGAAGACACGAACCGGATGCCCAATTTCGTGCTCCACGAGCTCGCGCATGCCTACCATCACCGCGTGCTCCCCGACGGCTTCGGCAACGCCGAGATTAAGGCCGCCTTCGACCGGGCGCAGGCGGGCGGCGGCTACGATGCGGTGGAGCGGTGGTTCGGCAACGGCAAGCCGAACACCCGCGAGCGGGCCTATGCCATGACGGCCGTGCCGGAATATTTCGCCGAGACGACCGAGGCTTTCTTCAGCCGCAACGACTTCTTCCCGTTCACCCGCGACGAGCTGCGCCGCCACGACCCGGCGATGCACGACCTGCTCGCCCGGCTGTGGGGCGCCGACCCCGCCCCGCGCTGAGCCGCATCAGGAAGCCAGGAGCGGAAGCGACTGGACCGCGTTGCGGCGGTGAGGACGCGGCATTCACCCGCGTTCCAGCCAGAAGCGGCCGATCTTCTCGAGCGACAAATCCTTCGTCTCCGGCAGCCACTTCCATACAAACGCCACGCACGACAGGCAGATGCCGGCGAAGATCAGGTAGGCCGCCCCGGGATGCCCCATTCGTTCCTCGCAGGCGGCCGTAATCATCGGGAAGAACTGCGCGCAGAGAAAACTCGCGAGGTAGAGCAGGAAGCAGACCACCGCGAGGGCCGTGGCCCGGATGCGGTTGGGATAGATCTCCGACACCACGATCCAGCCCACCGGCGCGAGGCTGAGCGTGAACGATGCCGCCGCCAGGGCCATGGCGGCGAGGCTCACGAACGGGGAGCCGCCCCGGAAGAAGTTCGCCGCCATGAGGAGGTGACCAGCCGCCATGCCGGCCACGCCCGTCATCAGGATCTGCCGGCGGCCAAACCGCTGCACGAGCCCGAAGGCGATGACCGTGGCCACGAGGATGAAGAGGTTCAGGAAGATCGTGAAGAAGATCGCGTCGGAGGCCGAGCCGATCCCGGCGTTCTGCAGGATCGACGGCCCGTAGAGCAGCATCATGTTCACGCCGTTGACCTGCTGGTAGATCATCAGCACGACGCCCACGACCAGCGCCGTGCGGATGCCCGGCTGGAGGAGCTCGGCGAACGTGCCCGTCTCCTCGGAGAGCTCCGCGCGGATGTCGGCCAGTTCGCGGGCCGCCTGCTCGGGCCCGTTGATCCGGCCGAGCACGTCAAGGGCCTCGTCGTCGCGGCCCTTCGCCGCCAGCCACCGCGGGCTCTCCGGTGCGACGAGCAGCCCCGCCATCAGGGCGACGATCGCCGGGATCTCCGAGGCGAACATCCACCGCCAGTGGCCCCCGAAGGAGAGCAGCCACGAGGAGATCACGGCGAGGTTGATGCCGATCACGATCGCCAGCTGGTTCACCGTGACGAGCCGGCCGCGGAGCCGGGGGGGCGACAATTCGGCGATGTACATGGGCGAGGTCATCGCGGCGAGCCCCACGCCGATGCCGCCGACCGCCCGCCAGACGTTGAACTCCGTGATCGTCCTGGGCAGGGCGGTGCCGATTGCCGACGCGAGAAAACAGACGGCGGCGACCCAGAGCGTGTTTCGCCGGCCGACGCGGTCGGCCAGCCACATGCCCGCGAGCGGCCCGGCGATCGAGCCGAAGATGGCGCTGCTCATCGCCAGCCCCTCGCCGGCGGCGTCGAGGCCGAACTGCTCCTTGAGGAAGGGCAGGGCCCCGCTGGCGATCGAGAGGTCGAAGCCGAAGAGAAACCCCCCGGCCGCCGCGACGAGGGCCACGAGAAACGCGTAGGCGTTGCCGGTGATTTTCATAGCCAGTGGTCTCGGGGTTGAAATTGTTCTGCTGACTTCCCGTTTTCCAGGAAGCCAGGAGCGGAAGCGACTGGAATGTGTGGCGTCATTGTTGAGGCTGGTCCGCCGGCTTCCAATCCTTGGGCAGCGGCGGCCGCAGCGTGCCCGGCGCGTCGGCCACGTGGTACATCGTGATCAGTTCGGCGAAGGCCTCGTTGCAGCGGTCGTCGGGCTTGCCGCCGTTCGCCTTGAGGCCGGCGTCGAGCAGTGCCCGCAGGTAGAGCTGCCGCCACCGCCACGACCGTCGCGCCTGCGGCGTGAGCTGGGCGTCCACCCGCTCCATCGTGACGAAGGCCTCCTCGGCGCCGGGGTCGGGCCGCGGCGCCGCGCCCTTGGACGGCAGCCAGTCCATCTCCAGCGGCACGCCGTCGTGGAGCCCGGGCCACCACCGCATGTGGTGGTTTTGCTCGAGCGTCTTCACGACGCCGGCCACGTCGTCGACGACGTCGGGCGAGAACTCGAACGCGATGTATTCCTTCACGGTCTCCGCCGCCGGACGGTCGTTCCAGAAGAGCTGCGCGTAGACCGCCTTCGTGACGTCCTCGTAGATGCCCTCGGAGTAGGGGAAGCCGCCGGCTGAAAAACCCTTGGCA
>CAZONY010000131.1:0-2072 GCA_964581215.1 uncultured Chitinophagaceae bacterium
CGGATCGGAGATGCTCGCCAGCATCTCATCGAGCGTGCACTCCGCCAGCGGATGGAACGCCTCGCCGGCGATCTCCACGCACGGCTCGAGCACGAACCGCCGCGTCGACATCCGTGGATGGGGCACGGTCAGCTCCGCCGTGTCGAGCACCAGGTCGTCGTAGAGCAGGATGTCGAGATCGACTGTCCGCGGCCCCCAGCGCTCCTCGCGGACGCGGTCGAGCGTGTTCTCGACGGCCGCCAGCATCGAAAGCAGCTCGTGCGGGGGCAACTCGGTCTCGACGAGGCAGGCGCCGTTGAGAAACATCTCCTGGCCCGCCGGCCCGCCGATGGCCGTCGTTTCACGGTACCGGCTCACGCCCACCAGCGTGATGCCCGGCATGAATCGCATCAGCTCGATCGCCCGATCGAGCTGGTCCCTGCGGCGGCCCAGATTGGAACCGCATCCGATGAGGCATCGTGCCATGGAGTTTCCCGTGCAGCCGCGTCACCACGCCCGATTCTACGCGGGCACCCTGCCGGGCGGGCAAGCGACGTCGCAATCCGCGCGACGCCGCCATCGGGAAGCATCGAAGAACGGGGGGGACATCCAGGCCACGACCAAGGTCGCCGACTGTCGATCCCTCCAGTCGTCGCCCCCCAAGACTTCGAAATTCTGTTTCGTGCGGCGGCCACTCCCTCGTCAGGAAAAGGTCGCGTCGGAACCGCTTTGATCCGATCGCGTCCCCACTCCTCATCGCGGTGAATCAAAGTTGAGCGGTCATTCTGTGGGGGCGACCGATGTTGTCAAGCACGCGCAGCGCAGGGCGACGCAGCGGAGCGCTCGCATCCGGAAAATCTGCGGGCTCGGCGCCGGAAAAAAATTTTTGCTGGCGCTGCATGCACGCTTCGTGGCGAACCGGCATGATGTCAGCGCACGGCGACCGTCCCACGGCCGGCGTGAAACAGCCTTGAAACACGGGGCGAACGCCGCCCCCTCCGGTGCCCGGCGGCACTTCCGCCACCCGCTCTCGTCACGCTCGCATGGCCGAAAATTTTTCCGACACGGAAGATGACGAGGTTTTTCCCGACGATTCGCAGCCGGGACTTGACGGCATCGAGGATGCCCTGCAAACCCCCGCCGACGCCATCGAGCCCGGGGAGGCGGCCGCCGCCGCGCCGGACGATGATTCCTACTGGACCGTGTCCCGCACGCCGCTGACGAGCCTGGTTTTTTCGCTGCCGCTCGTGGCGGCCTACGAGGGAGGCGTGCTGCTCCTGGGCCGCGGCACGCCTCGCAACGGGGCGGATGTCTGGCTGCGTCACCTGCTCGATGGCTTCGGGTTTGGGGCGTATTTTCTGCTGCCGATCCTGATGGCGCTCGGGCTGCTGGCCTGGCATCACGTCGCCCACGATCGCTGGCGCTGCAGCCCCGGCGTGCTGCTGGGCATGGCGGCGGAGAGCCTGCTCTGGGCGTTTTTGCTGATCGGCCTGGCGCGGCTTCAGGAACGCGCCTGGCCGCTGGATCCGGGCTGGGAGGCGGCCGTGCGGGCCGCGGCGGCGGGGCCGCTGGAGGGGCTGCTCGAGCGGTTCGTCGGCTACTGCGGCGCGGGGCTCTACGAGGAGGTGCTGTTCCGGCTGCTGCTCTTGCCTGCCGTGATCTGGCTGCTGGGCAAGGCGGGGCTCGCCACCGCGGGAGCGATGCTGTGGGGCGTCGTGCTCACGAGCCTCGCATTCAGCGCGGCGCACTACGTGGGGCCGCTCGGGGATTCGTTCGCGCTTTACAGCTTCGTCTTTCGGGCGATCGCGGGCGTTTTTTTCTCGATCGTCTTCCTCGTCCGCGGCTTTGGCATCGCGGCCGGCACGCATGCCACGTACGATTTCCTCGTCGGACTGCTGTGAAACGACCGCTTCGGGCGTCGCCTTTGTCGAACCGGGCCGGCATTTTTATACTGTGTCGCAGGCGGTTCGCAGCGGTTTCATTCCTGCCTTCGTGGAGTTCGTCGGCGTGCTGTCGGTTCGCCCCAAAGTCACCGATCTCGTCTTTCAGCTCTACGGACGGGCCCTGCACCCGGAACTCTTCGAGACCCACGC
>CAZONY010000131.1:2172-6293 GCA_964581215.1 uncultured Chitinophagaceae bacterium
TGGAGACGGTGGCGGCCGACGCGTTTTGGGGCTTCCAGCAGGAGCTGGCGGCGGAAGGCGGCCGGCAGGGGCTGCTGCACCGGTTCGAGGCGGGCGGCAGGATGGCGCTCGGCGCGGTCAGCCTGGTCACGCTGGAAACCCGTGCCGACCGCCTGCTCGTGCAGTGCTTCCATACCTTCCCCGACGATCTCTCCATCGTGAAGACGCAGTCGCTTTTCGAGTGCCCATGAAACCCTCGCCGCCAAGGACGCGCCCCATGCCAGCGCCGCAGTCATCCCCCCGGCGCAGCCGCGTCTTGATCGCCGACGACAACGAGCCCAACCGCGAGTTGCTGGAGGCCTATCTCGCCGACATCGACTGCGAAATCGCCACGGCGGTGGACGGCGCCGACACGCTCGCGCAGGTGGCGGCCTTCCAGCCGGACGTCCTGCTTCTGGACGTGATGATGCCCAAGCTGTCGGGCTTCGAGGTCTGCCAGCGGCTCAAGGGGGACGCCGCCACCAGCCCGATCATGATCCTGATGGTGACCGCCCTCGGCGAGCTGGGCGACATCGAGCGGGCCGTCGAGGCCGGCACCGATGACTTCCTCTCCAAGCCCGTCAACCGCGTGGAACTGGTGAAGCGCGTCGAAAACATGCTCCGGCTGCGGCACGTGAGCGATGAACTGGAGCGGCTCCGCAGTTACATCGCCACGATGGACGACGACCAGCCGCCACGGTAATTCGAGGCCACCGCGGGGGCCGTTACGCCGGCCGCAGGCCGACGTGCTCGAGCACGCGGGTGGTGGCGGGTGACTTGTTGAGCACGTAGAAGTGCACGCCCGGCACCCCACCGGCGACGAGGGCCTCGACCTGTCGCGCGGCAAACGTGACGCCGGCCTCGAATTGGGCCGCTTCGTCGTCGCCGGCCGCCTCGAAGGCCTGGGTGAACGACTCCGGCAGCCGAGCCCGGCAGAGGCCGGCGATCCGGCGGATCTGGGCATAGTTGGTGACGGGCATCACGCCCGGCACGAGCGGAGCCGTGATCCCCGCCGCCGAGCAGCGGTCTCGAAACCGGAAGAAATCGTCGTTGTCGTAGAAGAGCTGCGTCACGACGACATCGCCGCCGCCGTCGCACTTCCGTTTGAGGTTTTCCAGATCGGCCGCCGGGCTCAGCGCCTCCTGGTGGGTTTCCGGATAGCCGGCCACGAGAATCGCGAACTGCGGAAACTCGCCGCGGATGAGGGCCACCAGTTCGGAGGCGTAGCGCAGGCCGCCGGCCACGGGCGTGAACGACGATTCCCCCTTGGGCGGATCGCCCCGCAGGGCGACGATCGCCGCCACGCCGAGGGCCGCGGCCTGATGCAGGTAGTCCCGCAGTTCGTCGACGGAACTGCCCACACAGGTGAGGTGGCTGGCGACGGGCAGGTCGTGCCGCTGCCGGAGCCCGGTGAGCACCCGCAGCGTGGTGTCGCGGGTCGAGCCGCCGGCGCCGTAGGTGCAGGTGACGAGGGCGGGATCGAAGGCGACGAGGTCGTCCACCGTTCGCCACATCGCCGCCTCCGATTCGGGCGTCTTGGGCGGAAACAGTTCGAACGACAGGGCGAAGCGGCCGGGCGAGTAGGCGTTCAGAAGCTCCATCCCAGCATTGTAGGACAGGTCTCCGACCTGTCACCCGCCGAGGGTTCTCCGACCGTGGCGAGCGGTGCTGGCAAACCATCGTCGCGAGGCGTAATCTCTGAGGGCGGGCGTCCCGGGAGCCGGAGTGGCGGAATGGCAGACGCGGCGGACTCAAAATCCGTTGCCCGCAAGGGCGTGTGGGTTCAAGTCCCACCTCCGGCATTGCGAATTCGACGAGGAAGAGCGGGGTGTGGGATCGGGCGGCCTCACGTGCTCGACCCCCAAGAGTAGCAACTGTTAGGCAAACTGTTCGGTAAATCGCCAAAAAAACGCCGTCGCCGACACGAGTGTTTCTATAGCGGTGCGGGCTTCTCGTGGCCCCGTCTGCTCGTCCTATCAATGGATGGCGGCTGCGATGGCGACGATGCCGACCGATAGCGTTACGCCGAGCAGAAGCAGCACCACCAAACACCCCCGGGTCGTCCTGCTGTAGACCCGGTTGTAGGCGGCTCTCTTCGGGTTCGTGATCCACCCCCAGCCTCGCGGCGCCTTGAACCCGAAACTGTGCCGGACGTATCGCTTCAGGCTCGTTTTAGCCGAGAGGCGTTTTTTCAACGACGGGACTCTGAAACCGAAGCGGACCATTCAACTCTCCCACACTCGCTCGGCATGCATCCACGAGCACTTTGAGCCTTTCCTGCCAGACGCTGCAACCATCAAAACGGCCCCGGGCCACCGCGCGGGACCATGGTTGTCCCTCGCGTTCCGATACTCCTGCCACGAAGGCAGGCCCATGGAAAGCCTGCCCGGAAGAAACCCCGTGGGAAAACGAATATGGATGCTCGCGAAACCAGCCCAACGACAGTCAGCAGGCTCGATGGCGCCATGGCCCTGCTCGACGCTCAGTCCCGCCAAGTCATGGAACTCTGGCTTGGTGGGGCGGGCCCGGAGGAGATCGCAAAAACCGTGGGCCTTTCTGAGCGGGACGTGATGGTGATTCGGGGCTCGTCGCTCTGGAAAGTACGGGACTTGATCGCTCAGAGACAAACCCCGGAAGACACGGATGTCACGATAAAGACGGCGCAATAGTGCCTTCGGGACCACGGTTGTCCCTCGGGTTTTGTTGAATATGGGGGAGCTTCTAACCCCTCCAGCCCAGTGGCCCTCCCAAAAAACCCGCTGGACAAGACCCCCCCTGGGAGGTATCACCCAGGAGCCGCGGTGACGGAGTGGGGCATGATCAATCGCAGCGCCTTGGTGGTCGGCCACGAGCCTGCATTCTTAGGCTGGCTCAAAGGCACGGGTCTGTCCGTCGATGCCATCCATGCGCGACACCGGCTCGCGGAGAAAACCGTCTACCTGCTCCCGGGGTGCCTCTACCGCGAGGAGCTGGACGAGGTCATCGAAGACTTCTACGAGGAGATCTTCCGCCAAGAGCTTCGGGCATGGCAGCCGGATGAAGCCTATTGGCCCGACACGGCGCACTTCGGGCTCTTCACCCGCTGGTTTACCGTGGAAGCCCATGCCGAGGTGCGCGATGCCGGCAGGGGGCCGATCGAGGAGGAGCCAGCGTCATAATGGAGCGACACGACCAGCACTCTCACCGCGACGGCGGAACCTGACCAGCGGGAACCCCTCCGGTTTGATCCTGAGCGAGAGGCCCGCGGCCGGCCTCGGCGGCGGCCGGAGGAGGCTGCTCGGTCAGCCGGATTATGAACATGTTGGCGCGGTCCGCGATCACGGTCGCGAACAGGCCCGACGTGGCGGGATCGGCGAACCGCTCGGGCAGCGCGCTTTTCATTTCCGGCGTTCCACGCCACCCCGGAAACCCCGCCCCCCCTGCGTAGGCCGTGCCCGGGACGATCCCGCCGGTGGGCACCATCTTCTGGATCGTAATCTGGTGCCTCCCGGCGGCGGCCCCCTCGCCATCGTCGTTGAAGGTGCGAAGCAGGAAGTAGCCCTCTTCGTCGGTGGTGGCCATGGCGTCGTAGGTGTAGCCGGTGGCCTCGATCGTCGTGCGGAACGCCACGCTCGCCTCCTTCACCGGCCGCCCCTCGTAGAACAGCCGCCCGCCGGCAGGATGGGTCCGCGGCCGGACCCGTTCCCAATAGCCTACTTCCGGCTTCGGCTGCAGCCGGGCGACCAGCGGCATCCCGACCATGATCAGGATCGCCACGAGGGCTGCGAGAGAGAGCGGCACGGCGCGGGAATCGCTGCTCATGGAAATGGACGGCGGCACACCGTCAGGCCAGGAGGTCTGTGATCACCCGCGCCGGCTCGACGCCCGTGAGCTTGAAGTCGAGCCCCAGGTGACGATAGGTGAGCCGCTCGTGGTCGAAGCCGAGGAGGTGGAGCACCGTGGCGTGGAAGTCGCGGATGTGCACCGGGTCCTGCACGATGTTGTAGGAGAAGTCATCGGTCTGGCCGTAGATCTGGCCCCCGCGGGCGCCCCCGCCGGCCATCCACATCGTGAAGCAGCGCGGGTGGTGATCGCGGCCGTAGTTCTGCTTCGTGAGGCCCCCC
>CAZONY010000131.1:6303-6915 GCA_964581215.1 uncultured Chitinophagaceae bacterium
GTAGATCGTGCGGCCAAACTCGCCGCCCCAGATCACGAGCGTCTCGTCGAGCATCCCGCGGGCCTTGAGGTCCTGCACGAGGCCCCAGCAGGCCTGGTCGACGTCGCGGCACTGGTCGGGCAGCCGGCCCGAGACGTTGACGTGGGTATCCCAGTTGTTGTGGTAGATCTGCACGAACCGCACGCCCCGCTCCACGAGCCGCCGGGCCATGAGGGCCGTGTTGGCGAACGTGCCCGGCTCGCGGGCCTCCTCGCCATAAAGGGCGAAGGTGTGCTCCGGCTCGCTCGCGAGGTCGGTCAGCTCCGGCACGCTCGCCTGCATGCGGTAGGCCATCTCGTATTGGGCGATGCGGGTGCGGGTCTCGGGATCGCCGATCGCCGCGGCCGTCCGCTGGTTGAGCGCCTGCAGGCCGTCGAGCGACTCGCGGCGGCTCGCCCGCGACACGCCGGGGGGATCGTTGATGAAGAGGATCGGATCGCCGGAGGTGCGGAAGCTCACGCCGGCATGCTCGCCCGGCAGGAAGCCCGAGCCCCAGAGGCGGGCGCCGATCGCCTGCACCTGCTCGGTGTTGGACGACTTCGCCACGAGCACGACGAAGGTCGGCAAATCGGC
>CAZONY010000132.1:0-6899 GCA_964581215.1 uncultured Chitinophagaceae bacterium
CCGGGCGTGGTGATCGTCGAGGTCGAGCCGCCAGGGGTTGGCGTTGATCTCGAGAAACGTGCCGGTCCGGGCCGCCGCCGCGATCACCGCCTCGATATCGACGTCGTAGGCCGGCCGGCGATTGATCAGTCGGCCCGTCGGATGGCCGATCACGCTCACGTGCGGGTTCTCGATCGCCTCGATGATCCGCTTCGTGATCCGATCTCGGGGCTGGTTCTGGCCGTAGTGGAGGCTTGCCACGACCCAGTCGGCCTTCTCGAGGATGTCGTCGGGAAGGTCGAGGCCCCCCTTCTCCAGCATGTCCACCTCGATGCCCTTGAGCACCACGATCGGGGGCTTCCCCTCCTCCGCCAGCGAGTCGTTGAGCCGGTCGATCTCGCCCCACTGCTTCAGGAGCCGCTTCGCATCGAGGCCATGGGCCATGGTCACCCGCTGCCCGTGGTCGGTGATGGCGAGGTAGGAAAGCCCTCTGGCGATGGCCGCCCGCACCATCTCGCCGAGCGTCGCCTCGCCGTCGGTGGCGGTCGTGTGCATGTGCAGGTCGCCACGGATCTCGTCGACCGTCACGAGCTGCGGCAGCGCGTTCCGTTCGGCCATCGCGATCTCGTCGCCCCCTTCACGCAGTTCGGGTGGAATCCACGGCAGGCCGACGGCCGCGTAGACGTCCTGCTCCGTTCGTCCGGCGACCGCCGTGCCCTTCCGTGGCTTGGCGTCGTCCTCGGCGCCCGTCAGCAGCGTGAACACGCCATATTCGTTGACGGTGAGCTGGCGGGCCCGGGCCCGGGCCCGGAGACGCACGTTGTGCTCCTTCGAGCCCGTGAAATACTGCCAAGCCGCTCCGAAGGAGCCATGCTCCACGACGCGCAGGTCGATCTGCACGCCCCGCGGGCCACGGATGCTCGTCTTCGTGTCACCGCGGAGAAGCACGTCGCCGCATTCCTTCCAGGCCAGAAGGTGATCCATCACGGCGGCCGGTGCGGCGCTCTCGACCACGACATCGATATCGCCCACCGTCTCGCGGCCGCGCCGCCAGCTGCCGGCCCCTTCGGCCTGCGCCACCGTGGCGCTTGCCCTCATCCACGCGAGCAACTCTTGCACGATCGTGTCGGCCTCGTCCCACAGCAGCCTGTCATGCTCGGGGCTTTTTGCGAAGGCGATGTTCTCGAGAATGGCCGCCTCCGTTTTGGCCCCGAATCCCTTGACCTCGCGGACGCGGCCGTCCTGACACGCCCGCTCGAGGGCATCGAGCGAGTCGATGCCGAGCGCATCCACGAGAGCCTTCACCTTCTTGGGCCCCAACCCTGGAACCCGCATGAGTTCGAAGATGACCTTCGGAATCTTCTTCTGCAGTTCGTCGAGCAGTGGAAGCCGTCCCGTATCGAGCAGCGTCTCGATCTTGCCGGCGAGATCGCCGCCGATGCCCTCGATGTCGGTGAGCGATCGCGATGGATCGGCCCGCACGCTGGCGAGCGACTCGACCATCGAACCGATCGTGCGGGCCGCGTTGCGGTAGGCCCGGACGCGGAACACGTTACCCCCCTGGTATTCCACCAGGTCGGCGACGTGATCGAAGACGGCGCTGATGTCGCTGTTGGTCACGGTTCGCCGGATGCCTGGGGCGGTCGCCGTCCGACGGCGGACCGATCGCAACCCCGACCGGTTACGGCAACCAGGTCATTGCTGCGCGCGGATGGGGAGGGCGGCCGTCGGGTAACCGCCGCGGGAGGCTCCGGAAGCATACGCCTCGGCGGCAGGAGCGGGAACGGCCGCCTGCCAGACCGTGGTCGGCGGTTGACTGGGGGCTCGGGCCGAGGTCGTGGTTCCGAACGGACGGGCTTGCGTCGTATGGCCGGTCGGCTCGAGCAATTTCGGAAAGGCACCGGTGGCCGGGCCCGGACCCTGGCCGGGCAGCACCGGCATGCCGATGACACCGGCCCCGCCCCCTTGGGCCGGGGCGGCCGAGGGATGGATCGGCGTGAGCGGCGGTGCGGACTGTTGCTGCTGCCCGTTCGTGGTCGGGGCCGGCTGCTGCCCGTCGGTCGTGGCCGCTGCGGCTTCCTTCGGGCCGTTTGCAGGGGCCGTCCGCGGAAGATCCGGGATCGGCCGCAGCGACGGCGGGGGCGTGAGCGTCGGCGGGCTCGTGGGCTGGAGCTGGGTCTGCGGTGCCGGGGAGGCGTAGGTTCCGTTTTGCGGGACGACCTGCTGCCGGAAGGTGGATTGCGGGGCTGCGGCCGGCGGCAGCGTCGGGGCCGTGAAGCCCGACTGGCCGGGCACGATCTGCGGCGCTGGCGCTGGCGGGGGCGTGAGCTGCGTGGGCACGTCGGCGCCCGCGGCCGCCCAGGCCTGTGGCGAGGTCTGCACCGGTGCAGAGAAGGGGCTGGCCGCCGGCGCTCCCGTCATTGCCGGATAGGCGGCCGGTGCGGCGCCCGGCTGCATCTGCACGTACTTCGTCGAGTAGACCGCGCGATACTGTGTCACCGGCACGCTCACGGGCCGCTGCTGGTAGCTGGTCACCGGCTGCATGCACTCGACGGGACAGCCGGTGCACGGATCGATTTCACACGAAGGCTTGTACGACGTCACCGGCACGCACTCGTACTTGGTCTGATAGGTGGTTTCCGGCACGTAACTGACCTGCTGCACCGGGACCATCACCGGCTGCGGGGGAGGCGGCGGGACAGGCACCGGGGCCGGAATGGGGGCATAGACGGGGGCCACGGCATAGGCCGGGGGAGCCTGCCTGAAGCAGGATTGGCAGCCCGCGAACAGGCCCTGAAAGCAGCACTGTGCGTCTGCGGGAAGTGCTCCGCCGAATGCCATGCTGCCAGCCAGCAGGACGACCATCATCACACGCCGGGTCACCATCTCACGCTCCTCGAAAAGTTGGGCGGCCCACCTCGGCACGGTGGATCCGCGACAACCAAGCCTAGGTTGTGCACCGAGGTGCACGTCGGGGAAAAAGCCCCGGGCGTTTCGTGAATCTGGTTCCGGGTGTCGGCACAATCCGCACACCCCGCACGATCCTCACGCGTTCGGCAAACGCGCTGCCGGACGGCGCTTTTCGAAGAGGTCGTAGAGCTGGAACAACGCCTCGCGCAGATTCCCGCCATGCCGATCGACCGCCGCCCGGGTGTCGGCCGCGGAGACCACGCTCCCGAACCATTCCGAGGCGCCGGGAAGGGCCTGCACCAGAGCCTCGAAGAGCACGGGCGTCGGTCGGCAGACATGCAGCGTCGGCATCCCGGACGGCCGGTGCGATGTGACCAGGAGCCGGCAGCCACGGCACCGCGCCGCCGTGCGAACGGCCAGCCGCTGGAGCATGCCGAGCTGTTCCCAGCCATCGACGCAGACGAGGGTTCGGCGGGCCGCCCGCAGGACCGACACCGGCATCGCGGTCCCCTGCCATCGCGACGCGATCCGGCAGATCATCGTCGGCCGTCCGGCCGCGACGGTCGCCTCGTACAGACGCCGCAGCAGTGTCGATTTGCCGCTGCCATGAGGGCCGACGATCGCCACCGCGCGGCCCAGCCGAGCGCATTCCTGCAGCAAGGCGGGCAGGTCGATCGGCCGCCCCTCTGCATCGAGTGGTTCGAGTTGGCCCGGGCGGGTATACCGCGTCGCGAACGGGTTCGACGGCACCATCACGCCTCCGCGGTCCGCAGCCGTCGCGCCGGCGGAATCGCACCCACCTCGAACTCATGCTCCGACACGAAGTCGCGGCCCCCCTCGAAGCACAGCCGCACCCGCACGCACCACCGCACCTTGACGATCACCCCCTCATAGGAGAGCGGGCTGGCCGGGAGGTCGGTCTCGAACGCGCCGGCGGCCGTCGCCGGAGGAAGCCGGGCAGCGTCGGTGACCCGCTCGAAAAGATGCACCCCCAGATCCTCCTCACCCTTGCCCTCGGTGTACCACAGCACCGAGTGCTCGATGGCCCGCATCCGCTCCTGGTCGATGCCGGCCACTTCGTACCGCACCGACAGGTGGTCGTGCGGCCGGTAACGGCGTTGGGCATGGTCGAACTGGACCTCCACGCGGGGCTGCTCTCGTGCGCCGTCACGACTGCCGATCATCGGTCCCCCTTCCCGGCCGGCGGCCTGAGCGGCGCGGCCTCCGCCGGGAAGACCACGACGGGAAAGACCCGGCGGAATGGCGGCCAGCGAAGTGGCGTGCCGCGAACCACGAATCGCCAACCGACGAGATTGTGCTCGGATTGAAAGGAATGCATCGCATCGGCAGGGAGCCGCACCTCCGCCTCCGCCTCGAATCGCGCTCCGGGCGAGAGCTCGACGTCGCGCCATTGCTTCACCACGTGGCTCCAGACGACGGCCCGTTCGGTGCGGGTGTCGGTGCCTTGGCGAAACGTGGCCTGCTCCTCGAGTTCCAGAAGCAATTCCAGCGAGCGAAACCCGCCGCGTCCTCCCTGGGCGACGAGCACGCCGTAGGTGCGCCCCGGCCGGAGCGGGTGATCCGACACCTCGACCTGCGTCGGTCCCACGGCGGTGGCCAGCACAAGCCCGCGGACAAACAGCACGATCCCGGCGACTCCGACCGTGGCGAACGGCACGAGCAACGCGATCAGGAGCCAGTCGATCCGGCCGCCCAGCAGGTCGAGCCCGGCTCCCACCGCCAGCACCACGAGGACGGCGTTCCACACCACCGCGAACAAACCGAACCCCATCAGCGCCCAACTCTCCGGGCTCTCGATGGGCAGGCGATAGTCGAGAATGGTGCCGGGCGAGTTTACCTGGTCATCGGAGGTGGGCAGGCCGGGAAATCCATCGACCTGCGCCGGTCCCTGGGCCAGGGGCGCGAGCGCGTGGGCCTGTCCGACGGCACGGTGTTCCTCGGATTTGCCCCATGCCCGCACGGCCCGCAGCAGGCCGCTGCCGCCGAAGGCCGCCAAGGCCCCCGGCAGCAGGAGCGTCAACAGCCACATCCACCAGTTGTATCCCCGCTCGAGGACCACGGATCCGGGATCCGATGGATCGTACCAGCAGGCCACATCGGCACCCGGACCGGGCATCGCCGCCAGTCGGCCGAGGGCGGCCTCGCGGTTGGCAGTCGTGGAGGTGTCCCGCAGCCGCGCCCAGGCTTCGCGGGCATCGCCGTCGGTCGTGTATCGAACGAGTAGCGTCGGTCGCCAGGTACTCTGGAGCGTGCCTGGCGGATCAGCAATGACCTGGCGGATCAGTCCCTTGGCGCGGACGACACCCTGCGTGGCGATGAAATGGTGGTTGATCCGCCATTCCGGAACCGCCACGCCCGTTATCAGCAGACCCCCGACGATCACGCCGGCGGCCAGCAGGGCAGCGTGAAACGCGGCCTCACCGGCCGACGCCCAGACCTGCGAGCCCGTCCGCCGCTCACCCCGTTTTTTCTCGAAGAACCGCGGCAGCCGCACCGTCACCCTCCCGTCGGCAAGCCGCCGTCCGGCAGTGGGGCACGGCAGCGTTTCTTCCTCGAGCGCATCGAGCCTCCGTGTATCGCCGGCTCGAGGGCGGCAAAAGTCTCGTCGCGGGGCGAGGATACGCCCAACGCTCCTCGAGCGTTCGCCGACCCTCTCGCCTACCTTTCTCAGTTTGTCAGACCGTCGCTACAGCTAAACGGTAGGGCTCTAGGACGCATGCCCCACGGGTTCGTGGCTGGGATCGGCGGCTTCGGCCGGCCGATTGGCCCTGAAGAAGCCGATCTTCTCCAATGCCTTGAACACCTCCTCCAGTGTCTTCTCTCCGAAGTTGGAAATCGAGAGGAGGTCGGCCCGGGTGCAGTTGAGCAGGTCGTGCACCGTGAAGATTCCCTTCTCCTCGAGGCAGTTGGTGGTTCGTACCGAGAGCCCGATCTCGGCCGTGCTCATCTCGAGCTTCTCGGCCATTTCATCGGTCTGGGTCAGGTTCTTGTATGGAACGCGTGGCATGGGGTCCCTCCCGTGCGTGTCGAGTGAATAAGTGGTGGAACGCGAGCGTCGCGGGCCCGGCGGACGACCACGTCCGTGAATAGGCCGGCGGGAATATACTCGGGAACGGCGGTTTTCGACTACCTCGGCCGATCCCGTCTGTCGGCCGCGGTGCCGATTCCCGCGGGTTCGCCCCGCCTCCACGACCGTCACGTCCTGCCGTGTCTGCCATCCCTCTTGATGCCCTGAATCCTGCGCAACGACAGGCGGCAACGCATGTCGAGGGGCCGCTGCTCGTGCTGGCAGGCCCGGGAAGCGGCAAGACGCGGGTCGTCACCCACCGGATCGCCCATCTCATCTCGGCGGGCGTGCCGGCCCACCAGATCGTCGCCCTGTCCTTCACCAACAAGGCGGCCGACGAGATGCGACGGCGGGTGACGGAGCTGGCCGGACCGCAGCCGGTGGAAATGGGCACGTTCCACCGCTTCGCCGCGCGGTTGCTGCGACGGCACGCGGGCTTCGTCGGCCTCACCGCCGACTACTCGATCCTCGATCCGGACGACGCGGCGAGCCTGCTCAAGCGGGCCGCAAAGCGGCTCGGCCTCTCCCTGACCCACACCCCCATCGGCCGTGTCGCCGGCGTGATCAGTCGGGCGAAGAACGACATGGTCGCGCCCGAGGCCTTCGCGCCCCGGTGGGGACGGCCGGTGGACGAGGTCGTCAAGAAAGTCTGGCCGCTGTACCAGGAGATGCTCCTGGAGAGCAACGCCGTCGACTTCGACGACCTCCTCGTGCACGTCGCCCGGATGCTCGTCGACAACCCTGACCTGCGGTCGATTCTCGACGCGCGACACCGCTGGATTCTCGTCGATGAGTACCAGGACACCAACGCCGTCCAATACTGCATCCTCCGCGGCCTCTCCGTCGACCATCCCAACCTCGCCGTGACCGGCGATCCCGACCAGGCGATCTATGGCTGGCGCGGCGCGAGCATCCGCAACAT
>CAZONY010000133.1:0-6885 GCA_964581215.1 uncultured Chitinophagaceae bacterium
GCGAGGCCCGCACCGTTGACGAGGCAGCCGATCGTGCCGTCGAGCTTCACGTAGGAGAGGCCGGCGGCGGCAGCCCGCGTCTCGGCCGGCTCCTCCTCGGCCTCGTCGCGGAGGGCGGCGACATCCTTGTGACGGAAGAGCGCGTTGTCGTCGAACGTCATCTTCGCGTCGAGCGCGACGAGCGTGCCGTCCTTCGTGAGCACCAGCGGGTTGACCTCGAGGAGCGAGGCGTCCAGGTGCACGAAGGCCTGGCAGAGCTTCCGGAAGAAGGTTTCCGCATGCCGCCAGCTGGCCGTCGGAAGCTTCAGCTTCGAGGCGAGCAGCCGCGCCTGGTAGCCGCCGAGGCCGCGATCGGGATCGAAGGGCTCGGAAAGGATCAGTTCGGGCGTCTTCGCCGCGACCTCCTCGATGTCCATGCCGCCAGCCGTGCTGGCAATGAGGACGGGGGAGCCGACACGGCGATCGACGAGCACGGCGCAGTAGAGCTCGCGATCGATCGCGCAGCCGCTCTCAACGAAGACCTGCCGCACCACCTGCCCCTCGGGGCCGGTCTGGATCGTGACCAGCGTCTTGCCGAGGAGGCCGGCGGCGATCCGCCGGGCATCGTCGGCGGTTTTGGCCAGTTCGACACCGCGCTGCTCGGATCCCTTGACCTTGCCCTTGCCGCGGCCGCCGGCATGGATCTGGGCCTTGACGGCGCAGATGGGCGTGCCGAGCGCGGTGAACGCGGCGGCGGCCTCGTCGGGCGTGCGGGCCACCTTGCCGGCGAGCACGGGCACGCCGGCGGCGCGGAGCAGATCCTTGGCTTGATATTCGTGGATTTTCATGGTGCAGACGCCTCCGGGGCGGGGCTCGACCGGGCGGAACTATCGCACGGCGTCCCGGGATTTCCAAGGGCCGGGGAGCAAGGGCCCGGGAAATCAGGCGGCCCGCACCGTCAGCCACGGGTGCTCGGCACGGATGGCGGCGACCACCCGTTCCTTGGCGGCGGCGGTGTCGCGGTGGAGCATCGATTGGGCGTGCACGCGGTAGCCGGCGACGGCCTCGGGCACGGCCTCGCTCCACAGGCCGTGCTCCACGAAGCGGCACCACAGCTCATAGTCCTCCCACCCGGTGAAGGCACCCTTGCGATAGCCGCCGGCGTGGGCCCATGCGCTTTTGCGGATCAGCGCCATGGCGTCGATGTAGTTGCCCCGCGCGAGCCGTTCCGGCGACCACGGCCGGGCCCGCCGCCGCTTCGAGCGGTCGCCGAAGTGGCGGAGCGTGGGGTGCGCGGCGGATGCCGCCGAGCCGCGCAGCCGGTCGGCAAGCCGCTCGAGGCAGTCGGGCTCGAGCACGTTGTCGGCATCGAGCGGGAAGACGAGCGGCGCCTCGGCGATCGCGAAGCCGGCGTTGCGGGTGCGGGCGACGCCCTCGTTGACGCGATTTCGCGCCAGCGTCACCGTGACGAAGCGGGAGGCGTGCGCGGCAAGCCACGCCGCCGCCGCGTCGAGCGAGCCATCGGTCGAACGATCATCGACGACCACGAGCTCGAGGTCGGCCAGCGACTGGGCGGCGACGCTCTCGAGCGCCTCGCCGACCACATGCTCGTAGTTGTAGAGCGGCACGACCACGGCCACCGCCGCCGCCCGCGCGCCGCCCGCCCGCAGGACGACGTCGGTTTCCGGCACGACAGGCAGTGGCTCCCGCCCGTTCGGCGTCGGCCGTCGGAACCCGGGTGGTGGCGGCACGGCCGCGTCGCCGCGCAGCTGCCGGAAGAGACCCCCGATCGCGTCACGGCGTCGCTCGGGGCCGTAGCGGTGGAGGACGTCGTGAAACGCCTCCTGCCCCATCCGCCGCCGCAGCGAGGCATCGGTCACGAGCCGCTCGAGATGCCGCCCCCAGTCGGCCGCATCGGCGGCGAGCAGGCCCGTCGCGCCGTCGCGGATGGCCGCCCGGAAGGGAGCGGTCGGCGAAGCGACCGTGGGCACGCCGACGAGCGCGGCCTCGAAATACTTGAGCTCGCTCTTCGCCTCGCAGAACGGGTTGCCCGCCTCGAGCGGCGCGATGTTGATGTCGCAGCGGGCGAGCTCCTCCGGCAGACGGGCCAGCGGCACGGCCTCCCGCCACTCGATGCGGTCGGCCAGGCCGGCGAGTTCGGGAAATTCCCCCACCTCGAGCAACGCCCCGTCGCGGCCCGACCGGCGAAAGAGCACGAGACGGCATGCGGGATGATCGCGGAGCACGGCTGCGAGCGCCGGTGCGGCCACCGCGAAATCCCGTTGATGCGTCCGCGACCCGGCGGCGTAGCCGATCCGGACGAGCCCGTCCGCAGGCTGCCGACGGCGGGCGAGCACCGCCGCGCGGCTCGCCCGCACGGTTTCGTCGTCGAAGCCGTTTTCGATGACGAACGCCGGCCGGTCGGCCGCCTCGAGCGCCGCCGCGAGCGGCGCGGTCGGCGCCAGGCAGGCATCGGCCAGCAGCATCGTGCGCCGGATGCCTTCATAGAGATCCGCCACGGCGGCCGGCGCGAGCCGCAGTGAACGGATGGCATCGATGACGTCGGGCCGCGCGATCGCCGGGTCGATCATCAGGTCATCGACGTCGAAGAGGATCGTGGCACCCGCCTGACGCCAGGCGGCGATCGCCCGCTCGACCAGCGGGCGATGCCGCACCCGCCAGAAGATCACGAACTGTGGAGCGGGAGCCAGCTCCTGCCACCAGCGGGGTTCCAGATCTTCGACCGCCACGGTGGCGGCGTCCCAACCCGCCTCCGTGGCCGAGCGGGCCATGCGGGCGATGCGATAGACATGTCCCGCGGTCTTCGGTTCTCCCGACACGAACACGACCTGCCACGGCCCGCGACATCCGCTGGCGAGACGGCCGCTCCGCCGATCGCCGCCGATGCCGAGCCGGGCGAGCAGCCAGCGCGCGGCGGCCCGCGGCAGTCGGCGGGAAGGATGGTCACGGCGGGGCAGGAGGCGCATGGGCGAGGAGATAGTCCCACGGCCGGAACCGCGGCAACGCCACCGGTCGCCAGGAGCAGGCCGAGGGCGGCGGTTCGGGCAGTCTGGGCGAGTGGGGCGAACTTTCCGCAGAAAAAGTCATTCACGAGCCTTGTCCACGCCATCGGCCGGCAAGGGCCATGTCGGGGATCGGCATTTTCCGTCACTGCGGATGCCGGCTACCGTCTGCCATTCCCGATGGAACCGTGGCAGATGCCCGTGCCGCGTTCATGCCGCAGCCTGCGTCGGAGTCGCACCGTGCACGGTCGCAAGAGCCTGACGTTTTCCGTGATGCTGCCGACCCACGAGCCGGATCATCGGCTCGCCGAGGCGGTGCGCTCCGTGCTCGTCCAGGATCCGGGGGGCGACGCGATGGAAATCGTCGTGGTTGATGATGGTTCGCGGAACGCCGACGTGGCCGCGCTCGTTCGCGCCGTCGATCCCGCGGGCCGCGTGCGGATCGCCCGGCATGCCGATCGGCTCGGGCTGGCGGACAATTGGAACCGGGCGGTTGACATGGCCACCGGCCGGCTCGTGCACCTGCTGCACCAGGACGATCTCGTGCGGCCCGGGTTCTACGACCGCATGGCGCACGCCTTCGAGCGGGCGCCGCGGATCGGCATGGCCTTCTGCCGCAACACGATCATCGACGGCGCGGGGCGCCGCACGAAGACCGCCTCACGGCTGCGGTGGCTGCCGGGCATCCTCCGCGGATGGCCGGAGACGATTGGCGAACGCCAGCGGGTACAGACGCCTGCCGTGGTCGTCGCCCGCACGACCTACGACGCGGTCGGCGGGTATCGCTGCGACCTCCGCCAGACGCTCGACTGGGAGATGTGGGTGCGGATCGCGGGGCGGTTTCCGGTCTGGTATGAGCCCCGCGTGCTGGCGGCCTACCGCCGCCATACGGAGAACGAGACCACGCGGCTGGCGGAAGCGGGCATATATTGGCCCGACGTGGTCCGCGCGATCCGCATCAACGCGGAGCACTATCCCCAGCGGAGCCGACCGGCCGTGGTGCGGCGCAGCGTCCGCTGGCACCTGCGATCGCTGGCCCGCACGGCGGAACGCGACCTCCGCGCCGGCCGGATCGCCGCCGCCCGGGCGACGCTTGCGGCGGTCCCGGATATGCTTTCTCTGGTCGCGGATCGCGACGAGGCAGCGTGGCTCGAACGGCGGTTTTCGAGCCTTGAGCGGCGCCTCGAATCGCGGTCCATGGCCGCCTGAATCACCGCGAACCTCGTGACGCCCTGAAAGATTGCCCATGCCCTCATCCCCGATGTTTTCGCCCGGCACCACGATCGCCGACGTGATCATCCGGCCGCTTGCCCGCCATGCCGATGCCCGCGGCTGGCTCGTCGAGCTCTATCGTGAGGACGACCTGGCCGAGGCCATCCATCCCGTGATGGCCTACGTGAGCCAGACGCTGCCCGGTGTCGCCCGCGGCCCCCATGAGCATGCCGACCAGACCGACTACTTCGCGTTCCTCGGCCCGGGCGACTTCGAACTCTTCCTCTGGGATGCCCGGGAGGGCTCGCCCACCCACGGCCTGCACACCCGGAGCATCCACGGCGAATCGAATCCGTCGGCCGTGTCGATTCCGCCCGGCGTCGTGCATGCCTACCGCAACGTGAGCAGCGTGCCGGGCTGGGTCTTCAACGCCCCCAACCGGCTCTATGCCGGCCGTGGCAAGAGGGAGCCGGTGGACGAGATCCGCCACGAGCACGACCCGCAGTCCCCGTATCGGCTCGAGGCCCGCGTCGAATGACCACAGCCGCGACCGGATCGGTGAAGGGGATCGTGCTCGCCGGCGGCGCCGGGACGCGGCTCCACCCGATGACGGTGGCGATCTCCAAGCAGCTGCTGCCGATCTATGACAAGCCGATGGTCTACTACCCGATCGCGGCGCTCATGCTGGCGGGCATCCGCGACATCCTCGTCATCTCCACGCCGCACGACCTGCCCCACTTCCAGCGACTCCTCGGCGACGGGTCGGCCTTCGGCATCGGGCTTCGCTATGCGGAGCAGCCGCGGCCGGAAGGGCTCGCCCAGGCCTTCGTGATCGGTCGGCCGTTCATCGGCCGCGACCGCGTCGCGCTCGTGCTCGGCGACAACATCTTCCATGGGCACGGGTTTCAGAGGGTGCTCCACCGGGCTGCCGCGCGGGAGCGGGGCGCGACGATCTTCGCCTATCCGGTGAAGGATCCGGAGCGGTTCGGCGTGGTCGAATTCGACGCCCAGGGGCGGGCCCTGTCGCTCGAAGAAAAGCCACGTGAGCCGAAATCGAACTTCGCCATCCCGGGCCTCTACTTTTATGACAACGACGTCGTGGCGATCGCCGAGAACCTGCGGCCGAGCCCGCGCGGCGAACTGGAGATCACGGACGTCAACCGCACCTATCTCGAGCGCGGGCAACTCCGCGTCGAGCAGCTCGGCCGCGGCTACGCCTGGCTCGACACCGGCACCCCCGACTCGCTCATGCAGGCCTCGTCGTTCGTGCAGACGATCCAGGAACGGCAGGGCCTGAAGATCGCCTGCCTCGAGGAAATCGGCTTCCACTTCGGATATCTTTCCGCGGAGGATCTCGTGGCGGCGGGATCGCGGATGAAGAGCGACTATGGACGGTATCTCGTCGATGTCGCCGCCGCGGGACCGCAGGGAGAGCAGCAGGATGTCCCGGACGACATCGATCGCGGTGACGGGCTCGACAGGGCAGCTCGGCAGTGAACTCTGCCGCCGGCTGGGATCTGCCGCCGCGCCGCTGCCGAGGGCGGCCCTCGATCTTGCGCGGCCCGACACGTTTGCGGCGATCCTCGACCGGCTGCGGCCGCAGACCCTGATCAACTGCGCCGCGTGGACGGGCGTCGATGCCGCGGAGAAGGACCGCCACGCCTGCTTCGCGGCCAACGCCACGGCCGTGGCGGCCCTCGCCGCAGCCTGCCGGGAGCGTGGCATCCTGCTCGTGCAGGTGAGCACCGACTATGTTTTCGGCGCCGATCGCGATCGCCGCGAGCCCTATCGCGAGGACGATCCGCCGGGGCCGGTGAGCGCGTATGGCGAGAGCAAGGTCGCCGGCGAGGAGGCCGCCCGGGGCTGCGAGCACCTGATCGTGCGGACCTGCGGTCTCTACTCGGCCGGCGAGACCGGACCGGTCAGGGGCCGCAACTTCGCCGACACGATGCTCGTGCTTTCCCGGGAGCGGCCGGAGCTGCGGGTCGTGGACGACCAGTTCTGCACGCCCAGCTACGTGCCGCACGTCGCCGGGGCAATCCTTGCGCTGCTCGCCGCGAACGTCCGGGGCATCTGCCAAGTGGTGAACGCCGGATCGACCACCTGGCACGGCTTCGCGGCAGAGCTGCTGCGGCAGGCCGGCCGCGACGTGCGGCTCACCGCGATCCCGACGAGCGAGTATCCGACACCGGCGCGGCGGCCCGGTTACAGCGTGCTCTCGACCGGCAGGCTCGCGTCGCTCGGCATCACCCTGCCCGACTGGCAGGCGGGCATTCGGGAGTACTTGGCCGCCATGGAGGCGTGAAGGCGCGACGCCCCGTTCGGGCCTTGCAATTCCCCCTCACCGCCACGACAACCTCAGGCATGCAACCTCTTCTTGTCACCGGCGGCGCCGGGTTCATCGGTGGTGAGTTCGTCCGGCAGTGGATCGCCGAGGAGCAGGCGGCGGTCGTCAATCTCGACAAGCTCACCTACGCCGGCAACCTGGATTCGCTGGCGTCGCTCGCGTCGAACCCGCGGCACGTGTTCGTGCAGGGGGATATCGGCGACTCGTCGCTCGTGCGGTCGCTGCTCGAGACGCACCGCCCGCGGGCGATCGTCAACTTCGCCGCCGAGAGCCACGTCGACCGCTCGATCGACGGGCCGGCGGCGTTCGTCGAGACCAACGTCG
>CAZONY010000134.1:0-6858 GCA_964581215.1 uncultured Chitinophagaceae bacterium
AGGCCTCATCGCGGTCTGCGGGGTACCTACTCAGGCGAGTAGCTCGTCGATCGCCTTGATGAGCCGAGGAATGTCGATCTGCGCATCATCCCACAGGACGCGATGGTCGATTAGGTCGTAGCCGTGGATGAGGTGATCTCGCGTGCCCGCGATGTCCTTCCAAGGAATATCATCTCGTCGCTGCTTGAGTTCGTTCGGAAGACGTCGTACTCCCTCGCCAACAATTTCGATGCATCGCTCAAGTGCTGCCGTCGCCTTCCAGTCCGCCAGAAGGGAATCAAGCGTGTGCGCGGCACACAATGTCCGGGCCTTTTCGGCCGCGTCGCGAATCTGCGCGAGTGTGATTCGCGGGTCACGACGGCTCATGAATCTTCGTAGATTGTGACGGCTTCGCGGCGCACGGTGGGCTCGAGACGTGGGTCCAGTCGTGAGCAGAAGTCGACTCTGCGGCCGAGGATTCCTGCCAGTTCGTCGCCGTAGCCGAAGAAGCGAAATCCGATGCCTCGCGTTGCCTCCGGCTTGAAATCGGCCAGGACATCAATGTCGCTGCGAGCCGGATCGAAGTCATCGCGGAGCACGGAACCGAACACGCTCAGGCGAACGATGCCACGGTCGCGGCAGAAAGCCACCACGCGGTCACGGTCGAACTGGATTGGTAGTTTCTTGACGTCGGTAACCATTTGGCCGGCACCTCAGACTTCGATCGAGCCCGTCGCTGAACGTGCGGAGCAGCGGCCCATGGCCGGGATGCCACGGCCGAGACGGCTGCGGCATCCCACCCTCACGATTTTACCTGCGCCGCTCATGCGGCTCCATCGCGTTTTTGGGCTGCTTTGCGTGCGGCCGCCCTGCGGTCGTAGATGAGGGGAACGATCGCCTCGGCAGGGCCAGCCGTCGTCGCTGCTGCCGGGTTCGGACTCGCATGAATCGAATCCCAGACCGGGACGGGAGCACCGACGCGATCGCCGGCCCCGCGATCACCACGTGGGTCGCGCAGGGCCTCCCGACCGTCAGCGGATGGCGGTCACTTGGTGGCCGGCGCCGTCTCGTATTGCAGGATCTGGCTGTCGGCGAGGAGACGCTCTCGCAGCGACTCGTACGGCACGTCCTGCACGGCGACGCCGGCGTCAATCGCGAGCGCTGCGGCCGTCGCCGCCGACTGGCCGAGGATCATGAACACGGGCTCCATCCGGATCGATCCGTAGGCGATGTGGCTGGCCGAGACCGCCACCGGCACGAGGAGATTATCGCACTGCCCCTTCTGCGGCACGAGGCAGCCGTAGGCGATCGCGTAGGGGCCGCCAGGACTCACGCCGATATCCCCCTCGTTCTGTACGGCGCCGGCAGCTGTGACGTAGCGTTGTACGTGGTGGCTGTCGATGGTGTAGCTGCCCATGCCGACCGAATCGGGCGTGGGCTTCTTCTTCCGCAGTTCATTCTCCGTCATCACGAATGCGCCCACCATCCGCCGGGCCTCGCGGATGTAGAGCTGGTGGCTCCAGTGGCCGTTGTCGGTGAACTCATCCTTCGGCAGGCCCCAGGTGCGCAGGTTCTCCTGAATGGCCTTGGGCACGCGGGGATCGTTCGCCACGAACCAGAGCAGCCCCTGCTGGTAGGTCGCGTGCTCCGCGACGATCTCGCGGCGCCGCTCGTAGGTCGCCTCGGGGTAGTCGTAGTTGAAGCCGATGTTGTCGAAGCTGAAGGGGCCGTGGTTGTTGGTGTCGGTCTTGCCGTTGGGAATCGGGTCGAACTTGGCGAAGAACTCCTCCCAGCCCGCGTCGAACACGGCCAACGGCACTTCGGCAAGAATCGGCCGATTAGGGCGGATCATGAGGAACAACAGCCGGGACGGGTCGGGCTGGATCCGGCCCGATCGTGAAGGTGCCGAAGAGCTTCCTATCCACGCTCAAGGCCGAAGTTTTCTCGTTGGCGTAGACCAGCCTCGAAACCGCTCTTCTCGCGGGAGAACCCATCCTGGCCTTCTTGCGCTTGCGAACCTCCGGTTTGAAGTGAGCCGGCTCCTGCCGGCCGCCTACTTTGCGCCGGATGTCGCCACCACACCCAAGGGCACTCCCGCGCACACTCCTGGCCCACCCGCGCCATCAGCTTCGCCCAGGCGATGCGGGGCCAGTGCAACGACACCGACCAGGTGACGACCGGGCTGATCAAGGACCTCAAGCAACGCGGCCTGCTCGACGACACGCTGATCGTCTGGGGCGGCGAGTGCGGCCGCACGATTTACTCGCAAGGGACGCTGACGGCGGACAATTACGGTCGTGACCATCAACCGCGTTGCCTCACGGTGTTCCTCACGGGGGCGGGCATCACACGCGGCATGTCGCTCGGCGCGACGGACGATTACAGCTACAACATCGTGAGCATTCTGGTGAGCATCTACGACCTCCGCGCCACGATGTTGCGCCAGCTTGGAATCGACCACAACCGGCCCAGCTCTAAATTCCAGGGCCTGGACGCCAGACTCACGGGAGTCGAGGGCGCAAAACCAGTCGCCCAAATCATGGCTTCAATCTGAAAATGGTGGGGCTTGCGAAGCGACCGCAAGTCGCGCCTGTATTCTCAGGAGACAACCACAAGGGCACCCGAGGATTTTCTGCCCCGCCCAGGCGGCTTTGAATCCAGTAATCTTGCATCCCTGCTTAACGACCATTTCAGCATATGAAACTTGTTTCGCTCGTAAGCCTGGCGTTCATTGCCCTTGCTGCCAGCCTTTCGGCGGCCGAAAAGCCCAATATCATCTTCCTCCTCGCTGATGATATCGGTTACGCGGATCTTTCGTGCTACGGCGCGAAGCACGCGAAGACGCCGAACCTCGACCGACTCGCAGCGCAGGGCTGCCGGTTCACCGATGCACACTCGCCCGCCTCGACCTGCACGCCCACACGTCGTGCGTTTCTCACGGGCGTTTATTCATGGCGGCAACAGCCTGGTTCGAGCATTGCGGCGGGCGACGCGGCGATGACGATTGATCCGGGCACGACGACCGCAGCGTCGCTGTTGCAATCCGCAGGCTACCGCACCGGCGTCGTGGGCAAGTGGCACCTCGGCCTCGGTCCTGATGGCGGCCCCGATTGGAACGGCGACATCAAGCCGAGCCCGCTGGACCTCGGCTTTGATTACAACTTCATCATGGCCGCAACAGGTGACCGCGTGCCAACGGTTTACATCGAGGGCCGGCGCGTGGTCGGGCTCGATCCAAAGGATCCCATCATCGTGAGCTACAAGGCAAAGGTCGGCACCGAACCGACGGGCAAGGAGAACCCCGAGTTGCTCGAGTTGAAGCACACGCATGGTCACGACATGACCATCATCAACGGAGTGGGGCGCATAGGCTGGATGACCGGCGGCAAGGCGGCGCGATGGAAGGACGAGGACATGGCCGACACCTTTGCCGGCAAGGCGATCAAGTTCATCGAGGACAACAAGGGCGGACCGTTTTTCCTCTACTTCGCCACGCATGGCATCCATGTGCCGCGCGTCCCGCACCCGCGGTTCAAGGGAACCAGCCCCGTGGGCACCCGCGGTGAGGCGATCCACGAACTCGACGATGCCGTCGGCAAGGTGATGGCGAAGCTGGATGAACTGAAGCTTTCCGAAAAAACCCTGTTCATCTTCACCAGCGACAACGGCGGCGTGATGGACGACGGCTACGAGGACGTGGGCAGTTTTCACTATCATCCAAATGCGCCAATGCGCGGCACCAAAGGAACGCTCTTCGAGGGCGGGCATCGCGTGCCGTTCATCGCCCGCTGGCCGGGCAAGATCAAAGCTGGCACCGAGTCTGCCGCACTGATGGCGCATCTCGACATGCCCGCGACCTTTGCCGCGATTGTCGGCGCCAGTGTCCCGGCTGGCGATTGCCCCGACAGCATCAATGTGCTGCCCGCCCTGCTCGGGGAGACCGAAAGTTCCGCCCGCGAGAATTTCGTCGCGCACGTAGGCGGCACTAAGGGGCCGTTCGGTCTGCGCGACGGCCAGTGGAAATACATCTCTCCGGGCGGTGGCGGCTACGGCAAGGCGGCGAAGGGCGGAGCTGCCGGCCAGCCGCAACTTTATAACCTGGCCACGGACCTCGCCGAGGAAAAGAACTTCGCCGCCAGTGAGCCAGCCAAGTTGAAGGAGATGCAGACATTGCTGGAGAAGGTTCGCGGCCTGTAGACCCTTCATTCCTGCATCGGTTTCTGTTCTGAAACAGTCACGGAAAGCGGCGGATCCACTCGAATGAAAAATATCATCCTTCTGGGCGCATGGTTCGTCGCACTTCTACACGTGACAACGGATATCGTCGCCGCCGACAAGCCCAACATCATCTTCATCCTCAGCGACGACCTCGCACAGGGCGATCTTGGCTGCTACGGACAGAAACTCATCCAGACGCCGAACCTCGACCGCATGGCGCGCGAGGGCACCCGCTACACGCAGGCGTATTGCGGAACTACTGTTTGCGCGCCGAGCCGCACGTCGCTGATGATCGGGCAGCACACCGGGCACTCGCCCGTGCGCGCGAATCGTGAGATTCAGCCCGAAGGCCAGCTCCCGTTGCCGGCGGGAACGTTCACTGTCGCACAGCTGCTCAAGAACGCGGGCTATGCGACCGCGTGCGTCGGCAAGTGGGGCATGGGTATGTTCGACACGACGGGCAGCCCGCTGAAGCGCGGGTTCGATCACTTTTTTGGCTACAACTGCCAGCGACACGCGCACTCTTATTTCCCGAAGTATCTCTACAACGACGACCATCGCTTCGACCTGCCGGGCAACGACGGCAACACGAAGATCGAGGGCAAGGGCGCGATCTACGCGCAGGACCTGATCTCCGCGGAGACGCTGAAGTTCATCCGCGCCAACAAGGACCGGCCGTTTTTCCTCTACCACTCAATCACGCTCCCGCACGCCACGTTTCAGATCGCCGACCAGGGTCTCTACAAGGAAAAGCCGTGGACGGAGCAGGAGAAAAACTACGCCGCGATGGTCACACGGCTCGACAGTGACGTGGGCCGAATTCTCGCTTTGTTAAAGGAACTCAAGCTTGACGAAAAAACCCTCGTCATGCTCGCAGGCGACAACGGTTCCTCGTTTCCGCCGAACTCGCCGCTCGGCAAGCGCTTCGACCAAGCGGCAAACGGCCTGCGTGGTTTCAAGCGCGAACTCTACGAAGGCGGATTGCGCAACGCTGGCCTCGCGCGCTGGCCCGGCGTCGTGCCGGCGGGCCGCGTGAGCGATGAGCCGTGGGCCTTCTGGGATTTCCTGCCCACATGTGCCGAGTTGAGCGGTGCAAACATCCCCGACACCGCGCGAATTGATGGCCTCTCGCTCGTGTCGTTCCTCAAGGGCGGCCCGGCGCCGCAGCGCGAATACTTCTACTGGGAACTGCACGAGGACGCGTCGCTGCAGGCGGTGCGCTGGGGCGATTGGAAAGCCGTACGCAACAGCCCGTCGAAGCCCATCGAGATTTACGACCTCAAGACCGACGCCGCGGAGTCGAACGACCTCGCGTCGGCCCGACCGGAGCTCGTCGCCAAGGCCGAGGTTTTGATGAAATCCGCTCGGGTGGACGATCCGAATTTCCCGCTGCGCGACAGCAAGCCCGGCGCGATGAGGAGCACCGCGAAGAAAAAGAAGGCCTGAGCGTCGAAAGTTTGCCCATGCTCCTTCGCATCTTTTCCTGCGTCACCGTCGCATTCGCGCTGACTGCGGCGAGCATTGCCGCCGCCGGCTTCACGAGCGAAACACGCACATACAAAAAGGCCGGAGATCGTGAACTGAAAGTTCACATCGAAAAGCCCGTTGACTGGAAGGCGTCGGATAAACGGCCGGCCATCGTGTTTTTCTTCGGCGGCGGCTGGGTTGGCGGCAGCCCAGGGCAATTCCAAGAGCAAAGCGAGTATCTCGCCACGCGTGGGATGGTCGGCGTTCGCGTCGAGTATCGCGTCATCCCAAAGGGTGACAGCGGCCCGCCGGAGGTGTGCTGCAACGACGCCAAGTCCGCCATGCGCTGGGTGCGTGCACATGCCGCCGAGCTTGGCATCGATCCACAGCGCATCGCCGCTGCGGGCGGCTCGGCAGGCGGCCATCTCGCGGCCTTCACCAGCATGGTCGAGGCCGTGGACGATCCGGTGGATGATTTGAACCTCTCGCCGCGAGGTAATGCGCTCGTGCTGTTCAATCCCGTGTTCGACAACGGGCCCGAAGACGGCTGGGGTCGTGGTCGTGTTGGTGATCGTTACAAGGAGTTTTCCCCTGCGCACAACATTACGCCCGACGACCCGCCGGCGATTGTGTTCCTCGGCGCGAGGGACGCGTTGATCAGCGTCGCGGTGCTGGAGCGGTTCAAGGACGGGATGACCAAGGCCGGCGTGCGGTGCGAGACGCGCGTTTACGAAGGCCAGCCGCACGGGTTCTTCAATCAGGACCCCTACAAGACCGCCACGCTGATCGAGGCGGACAAGTTTCTGGCGTCGCTCGGCTGGCTGAAAGGCGCACCGACACTAGCAATCCCAAAAATGGATCCGAACGCGCCCGCACCGCAAAAGAAGAACTAGCCCGAGGAGAATTAAAGCCAAAACCAATCACTGCTCATGATCACGAAGCTCAAAGCGGGATGCTCACAGTTCCAGCGCTCAGTGCCCAAAGGTTCCCGCGAGCAGCAGTGTCTGGGGGCATGGGCCTTGGTTCTTCTTGGGCGTGAATCCGTTAACGCAGCCTTGACGCTCAGGCGCTCTCTGATGAGACTCATATCGAGAGCGACGGCTCTCGCTCGAGTTGCACGGCGCAGTTCATGTTGGTGGCAAAAGCGAAGGCCATGGCCGACAGGCCATTCTCGATAAAGATCGCCGTGACGGC
>CAZONY010000135.1:0-6725 GCA_964581215.1 uncultured Chitinophagaceae bacterium
CGGCGGTTGCTCCTCATGATCCGCCCCGCTCGGCCGACGCTTGCCGAAGTGCCATGAGCCGACCTATCCCTTATTCCGGAGGCCGTTTTCCCCCCGCTTTCTGCCATTGGGGCCACCCCCCGATGACTTCTACACTCCCGCCATGAAACTTCGGCATGATGTATCGGGCAGGGCGGTGGCCTGGGGATGGTGCGTCGTCTTTCTTGGCATGGCCGGCTGCAGTTCACTGGCAAAACCACGGTGGCTCGAGCCAGGCCCGGCCCGCTCCCAGCAGCGGCGGGCGGTGAAATTCGATCCCTACCTGCAGGACGACACCGCCCCGGCCATCCTGCGGATGCCCATCAACGACGGCACCCGACCCCGCGATTTCAACGAGCCGATGCCGGAAGTCGAGCGATCCCGATGGTGGGCTCCGGTGCGGTGACCGTTCGCCGTGTATGATCTCGGCATGCCTTCCAGCCACTCCTACCGTCCATCCAGGATCACCTCCCGCCCGCAGGCGCGTCGCCCCAAGCCGCCGGCCGATCGCGGTTCATCGGCAAAGCCTCGTCCAGCGGAGGCCGAAGACGGCCTCGAACGGCTGCAAAAGGTGCTGGCGGCGGCCGGCCTCGGCAGTCGCCGCGGCTGCGAGGAACTGATCACGCAGGGCCGCGTCGAGATCGACCGGCAGGTCGTGACGGAACTCGGCTCCCGCGTCGATCCCTTGAAGCAGGAAATCCGCGTGGACGGCGAGCGGTTGCCGCATCCGAAGCGGGTGGTCTATCTGCTCAACAAGCCGGTGGGAACGGTCACCACCAACTACGATCCGTCCGGACGGCCGCGGGTGGTTGACCTCGTGCCGGCCGACAGGCGACTGTTCGCGATCGGCCGGCTCGACAGGATGAGCGAAGGCCTGATCCTCGTCACGAACGACGGCGAACTGGCCAACCTCCTCGCCCATCCGCGGTACGGCGTCGAGAAGACCTACCACGTCCAGGTGGCCGGCGTGCCGGGGCAGGAATTGCTCGACAAGCTCCGCCGCGGCGTGCACCTCGCTGAGGGGAGCGTGCAGGCCAAGCGGGTCGAGATCCGTTCCCGGCACAAGGAGAGCGCCGTCCTCGAGATGGTGCTCGACGAGGGCAAGAACCGGGAGATTCGCCGCATGCTCGCCCGCATCGGCCACAAGGTTCATCAACTCAAGCGGGTGGCGATCGGACCGCTCTCGCTGGGCAACCTGCTGCCCGGTGAGTGGAGGCAGCTCGCCTGGTCGGAAATCGAGTCGCTCCGCAGGGATGCCGAGCAGGCGATCGGTGCCACGGCGTCCCCACGGAGCCGACCGTCCCGTGGCGAGCAGAGAGGTTCGAGTCGGCGCCCGCCGCGGGCCGGTCAGGCTGGCCGCGGCGCTCCGGGGCGTCCTGCCACGCCCGGTCGGCCCCGTCGCCCCCGCCGCCCAGGAAAGGCGTCGTCGTGGCGGAAGAAATGACCCTCGGATCGGCTCCCGTGGCCTGCTATGCCGACCGGGCCGCCTATCGACCGGCCCGGATCGTGGACCACCGACAGGTGGCCGATCAGACGTATCGGCTGCGGGTCGAATGCCCGGAAATCGCCTCCCTTGCGGTCCCCGGGCAGTTTGCGATGGTCCGCATCCCGGGGCGGGTCGATCCGCTCCTGGCCCGTCCGCTGGCCATCTACGACACCTTCGCCGAAGGCAGCCAGGCCGACTTCGTCTATCTCGTCCACGGCAAGTTCACGACCGCCTTGAAGGATCTCACACCCGGCGCGGAGGTCGTCGTGTGGGGGCCCCTCGGAAACGGGTTCAGCCCACCCGCGGTGGACCACCTCGTGCTCGTGGCCGGCGGTATCGGCCAGACGGCGCTCCTCGCCCTCGGCCGGGAGCGACTCGGCCGGGCCCGCTACGGCCGTCCGCCTCGAATCGTCCCGAGGGCCAACCGCGTGACGTTCTGCTGGGGCGCCCGACATGCCGGCATGTTCGGCGGCCTCGACGACTTCCGGGGCGCGGGCATGGACGTGCATCTGGCCACCCTCGACGGCTCCGCGGGCCGGAAGGGCACCGTGGTCGATCTGCTCGACGACGTGCTCGATGAGCCCTCGGGTTCGTGCCGCATCGCCTGCTGCGGCCCGGAGCCGATGATGGCGGCCGTCACCCGCTGGGCGCAGGCCCGTCGCATGGCCTGCGTCGTTTCCCTGGCGGCTCCGATGGCCTGCGGCATCGGCATCTGCTCCACGTGCGCTGCGCCCGTCCGCGATGCCACCGGGGCCTGGGACTACCGCCGCACCTGCATCGAGGGCCCCGTCTTCGACGGCACCTCGATCGCGTGGTGAGGGATCAGCCCTTCGCCGCCTTCAGCCGCGCGGAGAGCCGCGACTTGATCCGCGCGGCCCGGTTGCGGTGGATCGTCTTCTTGGCGGCAGCCTGATCGACCTTCTTGGCGGCCGTGCGGAAGTGCTCCGAGGCATCGGCCACGTCACCGGCGGAAATCGATTGCAACACCTTGCGGACGTGCGTCTTGATCTCCGACTTGGTGGCCCGGTTGCGCTCCCGGTTGCGGAGGTTCTGGCGGTGACGTTTCTTGGCGCTGGCCGAGTGGGGCATTCGGAATCCTTCTGCTGACGCATCGAGAGGCTGGTGTTTTTCCTGACCTCCGACCACGAGGCCCCGGGGGCCGCGGGCGGTCAGGACGCCCCTTTATCCTTTCCCGAAGCCAACTTGTCCAGCCGTTCGGCCACATCGCGGTAGCCAAAGTCGAGGCCGCCGAGTTCGGACAGGTATTTCTGGGCGGAGTCGATGTCCTGACGCGCCGACGCCAGCACCCCCGCGCGGTACAGGGCCCTTTTTCGCAACTCCATCTCCCGGTCGCCGAGCGCATCGACGGCGGCCTGGTAATTCCGCATCGCGAGGTCGTACTGCTTGATTCGCTGGAAGCACTCGCCGAGTTCCAGGGCCACGCCCCCCTTGCGGCGAGGATCCTGAAGCAGATCCTGAAACTGCTTGATCGCCTCGGTGTAGTTGCCGGCCGCCTTGAGCCGTAGGGCGAGCTCATACCGCCACGTCATGTTCTCCGGATATCGCTGCGTGCGGGCCGCGTAGATGTCGATTTCCTGCTTCAGCTGGGCAGCCCGCAACCGGTCGAGCGTCGCCTTGTTGTCGGAGGTGGCTTCCGCCTCGAACCGCGACTCCGCCACGTGCACGCGATGCCGCACCCAGCGGAGCTGGCGGTCTTCGAGGTGCTCGCGAACCTTCAGGTCGTTGCCGGATGCCGCCAGCGCTCCGAGGAGCACCTTCTCCGCTTCGTCGATCGTGGCTTCCTTCTCGAGCAGGTCTGCCAGTTCGAGGGCGGCATCGACGTTGGTCGGGTCGGAGGCGACGGTCTCCCGCAGCACCTCGCCCCGCGGCCTCTCCTTCACCACCGGTGCCCCGCCCCCCGCGGCGGGGTGCGGCTTGGGGGCCTGCCGTCCCTCGAGCCCGAGGCCCTTGGCGAACGTCTTGTCGACCTGCAGCTTCGTGATCTTCCGTTCCGCCTCCTCGCCCATCCCTTTCGCGTTGCCGATCCGCCGCCAGCAGGCGATCGCCTGATCGTATTCTCCGCGCGCTTCAAGGTAGTCCGCGCACGCCCGATTGATCTCCGGATCGGCGGGCGCCGCGTCGAGCGCGGCCCGCAGATAGATCGGGTGCACCTCGTGGAAGCCGAGCTCTCCGCACGCCTTCGCCATGGCCAGTAGCGTGGCGTGGTCACCGGGCGACGTGCGCAGGATTTCGATGCCCTTTTTCAGCAACTCCTGCCACTGGCCGGCGGCGGCGAACTTCTTCAAGCCGCCCCGCGCCCCGGCCGAAAAGATCGCCCCGAGTCCGCCCCCCTTTTTTCCGGCGAATTTCTTCTTCAGGACCGCCAGCAGGTTTTGCAGGTAGAGGGGGCTGGCGGGGTCGCCGACCACGCAGGCGGTGAACATCTCGATCGCGTAGTCGATGTTGGTCGCCGCCTTCTGCTCGCCGGCAAGAAAGCATTTCTGCAGACGCCTCCGCTCCGCCTCGGGAATCGCTGCAGAAGCCGAGAGACGGGGAGCATCGCCCTGTCCGCCGACAGGCGGTGTAGACTCGACCATGATGGACGGGACGTGCCTCGTTCCGACGGCTGACCGGTTCCCCGGGAAAACATTCCCACGGACTCAGGATTCTGGCGCGGCCCCGTCCCCCCGCCAAGCCCCTGCCGGCATGCCGCCGCCGAAGGCCACCCGATATCATCCTTTTGCCATGGACTTCCCCAAAGGCCTCGATGTGGCCGGAAAAGTCGTCTTCGTCGGAGCCGGCCCCGGCCACCCCGACTTGATGACCGTGCGTGCGCGGCACTGGCTGCGACAAGCCGATGTGATCGTGCACGACGCGCTCGTCCCCCGCGAGCTCCTGGCCACCGTGAATCCCGCGGCCGACCTCATCCCCGTGCCGCGGGATGCGGCACCGGGCGCCGACCCGGGCACGGCGGTGGGGGATTTGCTCGCCAGCCTCGCCGGCAGCGGGCGCACGATCATCAGGCTCAAGGGGGGTGACCCGACCGTGTTCGCCCGCCTCGCCGAGGAACTCCTGCCGGTGCGCACGGCGGGGATCGCCGTCGAGATCGTTCCGGGCGTGACGGCCGCCTTGGCGGCGGCGGCCGCGGCGGGCATCCCGACCACGAGCCGATCGGCGGCCTCGAGCGTGGTGCTCGTGACCGGCCACGAGGCCGATCGGAAGGAGTCCGCGATCGACTATCCGTCGCTGGCGAAACTCACGGGAACGATTGCGATCTACATGGGCGTCGATCAGGCGGAAGCCTGGTCGCGGTCGCTCATCGACACGGGGATGCCGGGCGACACCCCCGTCACGATCGTCAGCCGCTGCTCGTGGCCCGATGAAACGATCGCCGTCACCACGCTGACGCGGTGCGCCGCCGACTTCGCGTCCAACGCATGGCGGGCCCCGGCGGTGGCGATCGTGGGCGAGGTGGCCCACGGGGCGGCGGCCGCTCCGGCTGCCGGCGGTCCGCTCTCCGGGCGACGCGTGATCGTCACCCGGCCGGCGGGGCAGGAGGCGCACCTTGCCGACCTCGTCTCCCGGGCAGGGGCCGTGCCGATCCACGTGCCCACCGTCCGCATCGAAGCCCCGGCATCCTGGGCGCCGCTCGACGCCGCCATCGCGATCGCCGACACGTTCGACTGGATCGTCTTCTCGAGCGCCAACGGGGTGCGGGCATTCTTGACGCGGCTGCGAGCTCTCGGGCGGGACGGCCGCTCGCTCGGTACGGCTCGGCTGGCGGCCGTCGGCCCCGCGACCGCTCGCACCCTCGACGAGGCGGGCTACGTGTGCGATCTCGTGCCCGAAACGTTTCACGCCGAGGCCCTCGCGGACAGGCTCGCGACGGCGGCTCCCGGCATGCGGCTGCTGCTCGTGCAGGCCGACAAGGGCCGCGACGTGCTGGCGCGCCGTCTGGCCGCCGCGGGGCACGAGGTTGTCGAGGCGGAAGCCTACCGGAGCAGCGCCGTCGAATCGCTCGACGCGGCCACGGCGGGCATGCTCGCGGTGTGCCCGATCGACTGGATCGTCGTCACGAGCCCGGCCATCGCCAAGGCCGCGCTGGCCCTGTTCGGCGAGCGGATGCGACACTGGAAAACTGCCAGCATCAGCCCGCTGACGTCGGCCGCCCTGCGCGAGGCCGGGTGCCCCGTGACCGCCGAGGCCGCGACGGCGACGGCCGATGGCATCGTCGCCGCGATGGCCGACTGGGAGGCCATCCATGCAGGGCAGGCCGCACAGACGAAACACTTCCCCCAGGCGGAACGAACGGTTCCAGACGCGATACCCTGACACCTCGAGAAAGCCAGGCGAAGCGATCGCCGAACGCTCGAGAAGCGTGGGGCGTATCCTCGCCCCGCGACACGCTGAAAGACCGTGAAGCGGCGACTTTTGCCGCCCTCCAGCCGGCGATACAGGGTGGCTGGATGCGATCTAGAAACTGGAGGCAGGGGCGAGGCGACGTCGATATCCCCTCGGGCACGATGCGGGATCGAACCGCCGAGCGCGGAAAGGGGAGGGAAGAGCATGCGGGGTGATTCATCCATCGACATCACGGTCGTGATCTGCCCCGTCCCGCCGGACGCTTCCGCCCGTGAGGCCGCCACATGGATCGCGGCTCGTCGCAGCGGCGACGTGCCGGTGACGTGGGCCATCCCGGTGGAGATGCTCGCCGCCCTTCGCGAGGAGGGCCTGCATGCGGCGGCCGCCCCCACTCCTCCGATCGCCGTCGATCTCTCGGCGACGTGGCCGCTTTCCCGACAGGCGATCCGGCAGGCGGTGCGGGCGGCCCGTCGGGCCTGGCCGGAGATCGAGTCGGCCTCGATTCTCGGGGACGTCGCCCTGGATCACCGCGACGTGCTCGTCCAGGAGGGGATCACGACGGTCCTGGTGGAGCGGCTCGATACCCCGGCGCGAGGCAGCCGACGGCCGGCGCCGCGGGGCTGGGCATGCCGCAGCCAACTGTGGGGACTCTGGGAGGTGGCCATCGCCCCCGGCCCGCGGAGTCTCGTGAGCCGGGTTGCCGGTTGGTGCCGGCCACGCGATCGCGGCCGCCTGCAGGTCTGGCATGCGGGCCAGGCCCCTGCCGCCGTGGTGCGAACGCGGCTCGAGCGGCATCTCGCCCGGGTCCGGCGGCACACGCTCGCGGGCAAGGTTCGGGCGCTCGGGCTCCCGGAGCTCC
>CAZONY010000136.1:0-1583 GCA_964581215.1 uncultured Chitinophagaceae bacterium
GTCGGCCGGCGCGATCCAGGCGCTGGTGGATCTCTTCGCGGACCAGCCGGGGCTCGTGGGCGATCTCGTCGCCATCCGCCGCATCCGCGTCATGATCTATGAGCCGGCCTATTCGATCATCGCCGACCCGGCGAAGCGGTCGCCGACGACGCGGCAGTCGGCCGACCATTCGCTTCCCTTCATCCTCGCCAGGACGCTGCTCAAGGCGCGGTCCGCCCGTGCCCGTGGTGCGCCGCTCGGCTGGGAATCGCTCATGCTCCTGCCCGATGATTATTCCGCCGCGGCGATCGCCGATCCGGAGGTGCGCGGGCTCATCGACCGCATCGAGATCGCTCATGGGGGCGGTGCCTACGACGCGAAATACCCGGAAGGAATTCCGACGAGCGTGGCCGTGGAGCATGCGACCCTCGGAACCCTCGGGGGGGAGCTCGTGGTCTTTCCGCTCGGCCATGCCCGATCCGACGCCGCCGGCACCGCGGAGGTGGTGGACCTCAAGTTCGACCGCCTCGTGACCGGCGCCGTGGATGACCCGGCAGCCCTGCGGCAGCGGATGCGACTGACCGGGCAGCCCGCCGCAGCGGTCGCCGAGCTCTACGCGTTTCCGATTCATGGTGTCGAGGCGTGAGGAACGCGACGGGCGTGAACGGCGTGATTCCGATCGACAAGCCGGCGGGCATGTCGTCGCGGAAGGTCGTGGATCGCGTCGCCAAGGCCCTCGGCATGAGGGCCGTCGGCCATGCCGGCACGCTCGACCCGCTGGCCGCCGGAGTGGTGGTCGTGTGTGCGGGGCAGGCCACGAAACTCGTGGACTTCGTCCACCAGCTTCCAAAATCGTATGCCGCCACGTTTCTCCTCGGCCGCTCGAGCCCGTCGGATGACCTGGAGACGGAGGTGACGCTCGAAGGCGATCCGATCGTGCCCGGAGACGACGCGATCGAACCGGCCGCCGCGGTTTTTCGCGGCGACATCCTGCAGCGGCCATGCGACTACTCGGCCGTGCACGTCGGCGGGCAGCGGGCCTACCGCCTGGCCCGCAAGGGGCGCGAGGTCGTGCTCGCGCCGAAGCGTGTGCGGATCGAGCGGCTCGCCGTCACCGGCTACCACTGGCCACGGCTCGGGCTCGAGATCGTCTGCTCGTCGGGAACGTTCGTGCGTGCGATCGGCCGTGATCTGGCTGCGGCGCTGGGCACCAAGGCGGTCATGGAGTCGCTCGTGCGAACGGCCGTGGGGCCGTTCACGAAACAGGAGTCGCTTCCGTGCGATGCCGTCGCGCCGGAGACGGTGCAGGCTGCGACGCTGCCCGCCCTGGCGGCCGTGCCGCACCTGGAGCGGGTCGTGCTCGAAGGGCGTGTGCTCGAGCAGGCGGCGCGCGGTGCGATCATCGATCTCGGATCGCAGGCACCCTCGCTGGCCGCCGTCGATGCCGCGGGCGTGCTCGTCGGCATCCTCGCGCGACACGAGTCGGGCCGCCATCGACTGCGGCCGAATTTTCTCGGGACGGGATGACCGCCCCCCCGGGCGATGGCGTCAGGCGAGGATGGCCTTCACGACGTTCCCGTGAACATCGGTGAGCCGGAAGTCGC
>CAZONY010000136.1:1593-6662 GCA_964581215.1 uncultured Chitinophagaceae bacterium
GAGGTGATCGAGCCCCATGAGGTGCAGGATCGTGGCGTTGAGGTCGTGCACGTGCACCTTCTGCTCGGGCGTGACGATGTTGTAGGAGTAATCGTCGGTGGCACCGTACGTGAGCCCCGGCTTGATGCCAGCGCCCGCCATGAGCATGGTAAAGCAGCGCGGATGGTGATCCCGGCCGTAGTTGGTCTCGGTGGGCGCCGCCTGAGAATAAAACGTGGGGCCGAACTCACCCCCCCACACGACGAGCGTGTCGTCGAGCAGGCCACGGCGCTGCAGGGCATCGAGCAGGGCGGCCGTGGCCTGGTCGGTGTCCTGAACCTGCCCCTTGATCGCGTTGGGCAGACCGCCGTGGTGATCCCAGCCCATGTGGAAGAGCTGCACGAATCGCACGCCCTTCTCCGACAGCCTCCGCGCGAGCAGGCAGTTGAAGGCGTAGCTGCCCGGACGGGTCACGTCGGGGCCGTACGAGTCGATCACATGCTTCGGCTCGTCCTTGAAGTCGATGATCTCGGGCACGCTCGCCTGCATCCGGAACGCCATTTCATACTGGCCCGTGCGGGCGGCGATCTCCGGGTCGCCCACGACCGTGCTGCGGGCGGCGTTGAGCGTGGCGATCCGGTCGAGCGTGGCCCGCCGCATCTGGCGGTCGATGCCGGCCGGGTCGGCAAGATAGAGCACGGGGTCGCCCGTGTTGCGAAACCGCACCCCCTGGTGCTCGGTGGGCAAAAACCCCGCCCCCCACAGGCGATCATAGAGCGGCTGGTCGTCCTTGCGACCGGAGCCGAAGCTCGTGAGCACGATGTAGGCCGGCAGATCGGCATTCTCGCTGCCGAGGCCGTAGCTCACCCACGAGCCGATGCTCGGCCGGCCGGCGAGCTGATGCCCCGTCTGGAAGAACGTGATCGCCGGATCATGGTTGATCTGCTCCGTGTACATCGAGCGGATCATGCACCACCGGTCGGCATGCCGAGCGATGTTGGGAACGAGTTCGCTGAACCACATCCCGCTCTTGCCATGCTGGGCGAATTTGAACATCGAGGGCGCGACCGGAAAGTTTTTTTGGCCGCTGGTCATCGTGGTGAGCCGCTGACCCTGCCGGATCGACTCGGGAAGGTCCTCGCCCCGTCGCTTCTCCATCTCGGGCTTCGGGTCGAAGAGATCCATTTGCGAGGGGGCGCCCGACTGGAAGAGATAGATCAGCCGCTTCGCCTTCGGCGGAAAGTTCGGAAACGCCGCCTTGGCGGGGCCGGTCACGGCGGCCGCATGCGCGGCCCCTGGCTGCATGAGGCTCGCGAGGGCGGCATACCCGAGGCCGCCCGCGGCGCCGCCGAGGAACACGCGGCGATTGAGGGCGTCTTGGGCGTGCAGGACGTGGTGAAGGGACATGGGGGGCGATCCTTTCCGGCTTGGCGCGATGAAGCCTGCTTTACTCTCGCATCACGAATTCATCGAGGTTCAGGATCACGTTGGCGGCGAGCGAGTAGGCGGCGAACTCGGTCGCCGCGATGGCGTCGGGCTTCCTGACCATCCCGACGCCGACGTATTTCTCGGCATCCGCGGGGTTGGCGGCGAGTCGGACCAGGTCGTCTTCCAGGCCGGCGACGAGCGTGGCGAGCTCGTCCGCGGTCGGCATGCGACCGATGGCCAGCCGGAACCCGTGCCCGATCCGATCGGCGGCCGCCGTGCCCCCTTCGGCCAGCATCCGCGTCGCGAGGCCGTGGGCCGCCTCGACGAACGTCGTCTCGTTCAACAGCGCCAGCGCCTGCAGCGGCGTGTTGGTCCGCGATCGCTTCACGATGCAGGTCTCGCGGTTGGGGGCGTCGAAGAGCAGCATGGTCGGCGGGGCCGCCGTGCGCTTCCAGATCGTGTACATCGTGCGGCGATAACGCCCGGGCCCTGTGTCGGCCTTGTAGCCACGCAGGTCGCCATACTTGCTCGTCTCGTCCCACACGCCGTCGGGCATCCAGGGACGCACGCTCGGGCCCCCGATCGTGGGCACGAGCAGGCCCGCAGTAGCGAGGGCCGCATCGCGGACGCTTTCGGCCGGCAGGCGGATCCGCGGGGCTCGTGCCAGCAGCCGGTTGGCAGGGTCGCGGGCGATCGCTGCGGGCGTCACGGTCGCGGCCTGCCGGTAGACGGCGCTCGTCACGACCAGTTTCACGAACCGCTTCATGTCCCAGCCGCTCTCCATGAATTCGGCGGCGAGCCAGTCGAGGAGCTCGGGGTGGCTGGGATACTCGGCCTGGCTGCCGAGGTTCTCGCTCGTCTTGCAGAGGCCGGTGCCGAAGAGCCGCTCCCACATCCGGTTCACCCATACGCGGGAGGTGAGCGGGTGGTCGCGTGAGACGAGCCACCGTGCCAACGCGAGCCGATCGGGCTTCGTGCCCTCCGGCAGCCCCTGCAGGTCGCTGGCGCAGAGGCATGTCTCTGCCTCCGGCAGCCGCGGCAGGAATTCCGGCAGCCCGGCCTCCACCTTCTCGCCGCGCTTGTCGTATTCGCCGCGGGACAGCACGAAGGCGTCGCGCGGCGGCCCCTCCTTCATCACCATCGCGCTCGTGAACGAATCCTTGAACGAATCCACGCTCTTCTTCGCCGCATCGAGGGCCGCTTCGGCGACCCGGATCGGGCCGCCGACCTTCTCGCGATAAAACTTTTCGACGTCGGCTTTCTGCTGTGCCGTCCGGGCTGAGGCATCCACGGCGAGGGCATCCGCCACCGCCTGGGGCACCGTCGATCCCTCGACCCCGAGCATCGTCGGATCGGCCTCGGAAAACGCCAGCCGGAATCGGCCGATCGTGTGCCCATCGAAGGCCTCCTGCCGGATGCGGATGACGACCCGGGCATTTTCCGGGAGCGACACGGGCTTCGCCGGGAAGACGGCGAGGTGTCGCGGCTGCCTTTTCGCCGGGTCGTTGCCGTCGATCGCCCAGCCCTTGGCCTTCTGCCCTTTGCGCTGCAGCACGCCGGCGGCCGGCCATCCCTCCTGCTGGTAACTGGCTTCAGCGCGGACGAGTTCGACCGGGATCACCTTCGCGTCGCCCGGCGGCTCGATCTCGGCCTCGATCTTCGTGATCACGATGTTGCCGTTTCCGGCCCGCCCGAAGCCGCCGTCGCCCGCGAGGGTGGCATCGGGGAACACCTCGATCCGCAGGCCGCCCAGTGTGTCGGCCGGGACGAGGGTCTCGAACTCGTAGGTGTCTTTGGGGGGCAGCGCGCCCTCGACGAACCAGGTGCCGTCTTCGCTCCGGCGGAAGTCCGCGCCCCCGGTGCTGCGGAGCTCGAGCGGCTCGAACGACTGCCAGGCCTCGTGGGGCGCCGCGAGCGCCGGGCGGATGTCTCGCTCCCAGGCCTCGACGAGCCCGTCGATGCCCGCGCGATGCGTCGCGAGGGCGGTTTGCGCGTCGGCCACGACGGCTTCGAGCCGCGTCAGCTCACGCTCCTGCTCGGGCGACGGGAGCAGGTGCACCGGATCAACGTTGCCGCCGCCGCGGTGCTGCGAGCCCTGGTTGGTGCCCGTTTCCGGAACGTTGTTGAAAAGGGCGAAGAGTGCGTAGAATTCCCGCTGGGAGATCGGATCGTATTTGTGATCATGGCAGCGGGCGCAGCCGACCGAGAGCCCCATCCAGGTCTGGCCTGTCGTTTCGACGCGGTCGATGACCGTCTCCACCCGCCATTCCTCGGCGATGATGCCACCTTCGCCGTTCAGACGGTGGTTGCGGTTGAAGCCGGTGGCCACGATCTGGTCGCGCGTGGGGGCCTCCAGCATGTCGCCGGCCAGCTGATCGATCGTGAAGCGATCGAAGGAAAGATTGGTGTTGTAGGCCTGTATGAGCCAGTCGCGCCATGGCCAATTGTGGCGGCTCGAGTCGGTCTGGTAGCCGCTCGAATCGGCGTAGCGGGCCGCATCGAGCCACTCGATCGCCATCCGCTCGCCGTAGTGCGGACTGGCGAGCAACCGATCGACGTAGCGCTCGTAGGCGTCGGGCGCGGAATCGGCGAGGAAGGCGTCGACGTCCGCCGGCACCGGCGGAAGCCCCGTGAGATCGAGGGCGAGCCGCCGGGCGAGCGTCACGCGGTCGGCCTCGGGATTGGGCGTGAGCCCCTCCTGCTCGAGCTTGGCGAGAATGAACCGATCGATCGGCGTTCTCGGCCACGACGCGTCGCTCACGCTGGGCAGCGCGGGCCGCGCCACCCGCTCGAACGCCCAGTGGCCGCGATATTCCGCTCCCTCGGCGATCCACCGTTTCAGGATATCGGCCTCGGCCCCGGTAATCGGTTTATTGAGCCGCGGCGGGGGCATGACGACATCGGGATCGGTGCTCGTGATCCGCGCGAGGATCTCGCTCTTTGCCGGGTCGCCGGGCACGACGGCAGTGAGGCCGCTGTCGAGCGCCGTGATGGCCGCGTCGCGGAGGTCGAGCCGTAGGCCGGCCTGCCGGTCCTCGTGGTCGGGGCCGTGACAGGAAAAGCAGCGATCCGACAGGAGGGGCCGAACGTCGCGGTTGAAGTCGATCGCGGGCTCGGCGGCGAGGCCGGGCGCGAGGCTCGCGACCAGAAGCCCGCAGGCACATGCCCTGAGGCAGGCGGTGTGTCCCATGAAACATCCTCTGGGGAACACGAAACACTCTATCCTATACCATCGGACGTCATGGCCGCCAAACTGTGCTGTCGTGGCCTTGCCTACACTGCCTGAATGCACCGCATCGCGATGATCCGCCCTTCCTTTACGCACGCCGTGAGGATCGCCGTGGTCGCCATGATCGCGTGGCTCGTGCATGCCGAGCATCAGCGGTACGTCGCCCGACAGGCTCCGCACGACCTGGCCGCCGTACCCATGGATCGGGTCCAGCGGCACCTGCCCGCGGCCATGTCGCTGGGAGGTGACTCGGCTGCGGTCGTCGGCGGTCGCGAGGTGCTCGATGGCGCGGGCGCTCGCGTGGGCACGCTCTTCCGCACGAGCCCGGCGGGCGACGCGGCCATTGGGTTTTCGGGGCCGACCGACGTGCTCGTGGTCTGCGACGCCAGCCTGCGGGTGGCCGGCGTCGAGATTCTTTCCAGTCGCGACACCC
>CAZONY010000137.1:0-1685 GCA_964581215.1 uncultured Chitinophagaceae bacterium
TCTTCACGATCGCGGGGTCGCTGTTGACCTTCACGGCGTAGTAGATCTGCACGCGGGGGAAGTGCCGCCGAAAGAGGGCATAGTTTTTCCGCAGTTCGGCGTGATCGACGACGAAGAGCGGCGTGCCGTGCTTCTTGGCGAGGTCGAGGAGCGTTTTCTGATTCATGCTCAGTCCCCATCCGTGAGAAGAAAGTTCTTGAATTGCCAAGGGTCGTCGGGATCGATGGCGGGGCGGTTATAGCCGTGAAAGGCGTTGCTGTAGTTCTTGAGCGGCGTCCAGTCGCTCCGCACGGAGATGAACTTGCCGAGATACGGCTTGGCGATGCCGAGGACATACTCATGGGGCAGGTCGTCGGGGAGTTTCAGCCCTGCGGCAGGATTCTCGATCATCCACATGCAGGCGGCCACCACGGAGATCGCCACCTGCATCGTGGTGGCGTTCTGATGGGGCACCAGCCGTCGCGACTCCTCGATCGAAAGACTCGTGCCACACCACCAGGAATCGAGCGGGTGGCCCATCACCAGTGCCCCGAGGATGTCGGAGCCACTGGTGATCTCGTCGGTCATGATCCGCGACCTCGGCTGGAGCCGGTAGTCGTTGCCCCGCAGTTCCCAGAGGCTGGCGATCGCGGCGTCGCATGGGCAATAGGCGTAGTGCACGGTCGGCCGATAGACGGTCTTTCCCGATCGGTCGCGGACGGAAAGGCTCTCGGTGATGCTGAAGGCCTCGCCATGGCGGACCACCATGCCCACGATCGTGTAATTGGGAACCCACGAGACCACGTGGGTGTTGATGCCCATGCGGGCCAGGCAGATCTGGCTTCGCGGGCCGTCGGCGTGCTCATGGGCATACGCCGGCAGTTCCTTTTCGTGGGTTCCCCAGCCCATTTCCGCGGTGGTGGTCCCCTCCTCGCGAAAGCCCTCCACGCTCCAGGTGTTGACGAACTCGTCGACCTCCTTGGGCCGGTCGCTCACCTGCGTATCCCGCTCGCTGCAGTGGATCACCTTCACGCCCAGTTCGTGGGCGAGGTGGTTGAAGGCCCGGTCCTTCGCATGCTGGGCGATCCGCTCCGCCTGCTCGCCGGAGAACTTCCGCTCCTCGAGGCAGACCTTCGCGATATCGAGCAGGGCGTGCTTGGTGAAGTGGCTGATCAGGCCGGGATTCGCGCCGTGCTCGAGCACGGCCGTGGGGCCTGGCGTCCGCCAGGTCGCGATCATGTTCCGCAGGTTCATGTGCCGCCAGTAGAGCGTCATCCGCGTGGGCGGGGCCCCCTGGGCGTTGGCATAGGGATCCCACAGCTCCACTGACGTGTTGATGTAGAGCACGCCCTGGTCGTGGCACCACTGCACGATCTCGCAGCAGTCGATGTTCCAGGCGAGGTCGAGGAGGAGATCCCCCTCGGAGAGGTGGCGGCCGAGGAGTTCCCCCATGTTGTCCCGGGTCACGCGTTCCCGAACGAACCGCACGCCGCGTTCGATCCACGGCCTGATCGCCGACTCGAGCGGTTCGAAATCGAGGATCGTGATCGCGTGGGGGGGAACCTTGACGTGGTCGAGGAGGATCGGCAGCGTGCACCGGGCGACGGCGCCGAAGCCGACGAAGAGGATCCGCTTGGGGAAGACGAGCATCGCGTGTCCGCCAGGCAGGGGGAAAAACGGCCCCGGGAATCGGCCGGGGGGCAAGC
>CAZONY010000137.1:1695-6656 GCA_964581215.1 uncultured Chitinophagaceae bacterium
GCCCGACGCGAGGTACTTGCCGAGCACGGCCCCGAGATTGTCGGGCGTGATCTTCTCCCGGACGAACGTCACCCCCTTCTTGATCCACGGGGCGAGGGCGGCGTCATCGGGTTCGAAGTCGATGATCGTGATGTTCTTGGGCGAAACCTTGACGTGGTCGAGCAGTACCGGGAGGGTGCAGCGGGCGACGAAACCGAAGCCGACGAAAAGAATGCGGTTGTTGAAAGCCACCATCGTGGTGTCTGGTCCTCGGATCCCTCGGGCAAGAAAAACGGGCGACGAAGTATACGTGAATCGGCGGCCCGTGGGTCGGTCGGATAAACTTCGGTGAAATCGCCTGTCGCCACGGCCGACCCGAGTCGGCCCGCCTCGACCGCCCCCACGCCCCGCCCGCGCCGTGCAAGTTCCTCCACCGCCACAGCCTTGGCCGCCGATCGTCGCCATTCCCGGCTGGAGTTGTGGATCGGGGGCGTGGAATCGGCTGCTGCCGGCCATCGGCCTCGCCGCCGTCGCGCACGCCGACATCGGCTCGGCCCGCGCCGCGGACAAGCTGCTTCCGACCGTGCTGGCCGCCCTGGACGCCGAACCGGCCGTGCTCATCGGCTCCTCCCTCGGCGCCATGCTCGCCGTCGAGGCGGCCGTCGAGGCGGGCGCCCGGGTGCGGGCGCTCGTGCTGCTGGGCGGCACGCTGCGGTTCACGAGCGACGACCGGAAATTGGGGTGGCCGGCGCGGGCCGTGGAGCGAATGGTCCGGCGACTCGCCGAGGATCTGCCGGCCACGGTGGAGCGTTTCCAGATGGCGATGTTCGCGCCGGGCGAGGAGCCGGAGGCCCGAGCCTTCCGGCATGAAGCCACCTGCCAGTACGGATGGACGATGGAGGGGCTCATGGCAGGGCTCGACTACCTGCTCGCCGCGGACCTCACACGGCGCGTCCGTGATCTCGCCTGCCCGGTGCTGTGGGTGCACGGCGACGCGGACGGCATCTGCCCGCCCGGGGCCACGGCGGCGCTGGGGGATCGACATGCCCGCGTCGTACTCCCGCTGGCGGGGCATCTGCCGGCGTGGACCCGACCCCGTGAAGTGGCCGACGCCGTACAGAGGTTCCTCGCCGATGCCTGACATCGACAAACGGCTCGTCGCCCTGCGGTTCGGCAGCCGCGTGCACGACTATGACGCCGCGACACCTGTCCAGCGCGGCATGCAGCAGGACCTGCTGGATCGCGCGGTCGCGGGGCTCGCCGGCCGGCCGGTTCGATCGGTGCTGGAGCTGGGATGCGGCACCGGCGGGCTCACGGCCCGGCTGGCGGCCCAATTCCCGGCGGCGCGGATCATCGCGGTGGACCTGGCCACCGAGATGATCGCCCACATGCGGAACCGGGGGCTTCCCGTGGAGGCCGTGGAGGCGGACGCCGAGGCATACGTCCGCGGCGACGCCGGTGGCCACGATCTCATCATCTCCAACGCCACCTTCCAGTGGTTCTCCGATCCGCGGGCCGCGTTCACCCGATGCCTCGGGCGGCTCGCCCCGGGAGGCGTGCTGGCCGTTTCCACGTTCGGCGACCGCACGTTCCATGAGTTGGCAGACGCCTTCAATTCGGCCTACCGTGCGGAGGGATTGGCTCCCCAATCCCACGTGCTGCCGATGCCTTCGCGGGACGACTGGCAGACTTGGTGTCCCGCGGCGGAAGTGTTCGAGCGTGAGATCCGGTGCGTGTTTCCCGACGTGCGGTCGTTCCTCCGAGCCGTGAAGGATGCCGGCGCCGCCTTGTCGGTCCGTGAGCAGCGGCCCATCCCGCGGCGCGTCCTTCGTCGCATGGAGGAACGCTATCGCGAACGTTTTCAGGACGGGCCCCAAGGCGGCGTCCAGGCCACGTATCACGCCCTGACGATTCTCGCCACGGGATGGGCGACCCGGCAGCTCAATCCTCGCTGAGCTTGCGATGGTTCATTGACAAGCCGCAATCGGGGCGGAGAGATTCGAACTCTCGACCTCCTGGTCCCAAACCAGGCGCGCTAGCCAGACTGCGCTACGCCCCGAGCACACCGAAGAGTGTATCCGTCCCGCGGCCTCGGGGCCACGGTACCGTCGTGGACGAGGGCGATCCGGCGGACCACACCCACTACTCGCACACGTGCTCCAAGAGCCGCTGGAACTCGTCCAGATCGGCGAAGGGAATCACGATCCGGCCGGCCCCCTTGCCGTTGGCATGCACCACGACCTTCACGCCGAGCGCCCGTCGCAGCTGGTTCTCCACCGCCACGACCTGGCTCGAACGCCGCGTGGCGGGACGCCCTGGCTTGCGCGGTCCCTTGACGGCCGCCTCGGCGGCGTCGATCCGCACGATCGGGTCGCCCTCGTCCGCCGATTCGTCGGCACGGAGAATCTCCTGGATCTCAGCCTCGATGGCCCGCACCGACAGGCCCTCGGTGGCGACGCGATCGGCCAGCCGCTCCTGCTCGTGCTCGTCGCCCAGCGGCAGCAGGGCCCGGGCATGCCCCATCGAGATGGCCCCCTCCCGGAGCCGCTTCTGCACCCCTTCGGGGAGATCGAGGAGACGGATCAGATTCGCCACCGTCGAGCGATCGATGGAAAGCCGCTTGGCGAGATCTTCCTGGGTGCAGTTCCAGGTGGCCAGATACTGCCGGAAGCTGGCCGCCTTTTCGAGGGCATCGAGATCCTTGCGCTGCAGGTTCTCGACGATCGCGATCTCCGACATCTGTCGGTCGTCCACGTCGAGCACGCGGACGGGCACTCGCCCCCAGCCGAGCCGCCGGGCCGCCGCGAGCCGGCGCTGGCCGGCGATCAGTTGGTAGCGATCTCCCGTGGCCCGCACCACGATCGGCTGCACCAGTCCGTGCGCCCGGAGGCTTTCGGCCAATTCGGCGAGGTCGGCGTCGTGCACCTGGCTTCGCGGCTGGTAGGGGTTGGCGTCGATCAGCCCCTCAGCGATCTCGTTGGTGGGAAGCGACGCGGCAGCCTGCTCGATCTCCTCCGGCTTGTGGAGGATGAGACGAGCGGCCCCCGACAGGCCGGAGGCGGGCGGGGCGGCGGCGGCGACGGCTGCTCCGCCACGCGGGGCGGGAGCGGGCGGAGTGTCCAGGCCGGCCCGTCCGAGCAATGCTTCCAATCCCCGGCCCAGGCGTCGTTCCCTACTCACAGTCGCGTACCTCCATGCACAGTTCCGTATAGGCCCGCGCTCCTCGTGAGCGCGGTGCATAGTCGATCACACTCATTGCGTGGCTGGGTGCTTCAGAGACGGCGACATCCCGGGGGATCACCGTCTCGAACACGATCTCCCCGAAGAACTCCCGCACCTCCTGCTCCACCTCGGCGGTCAGTTCGAGGCCGGCATCGTGCATCGTGAGCACGATCCCGCCGAAGGAGAGCCGCCCGGGCCGCTCGTGCATCACGTCGCGGATCACCTCGATCATCTGCGTGAGCCCCTCGAGGGCGAAGTATTCGCACTGGATCGGCATGATCACTTCCGTGCTGCCGGCCAGGGCCGTGCGGGTCAGTTCGCCCACCGACGGCGGGCAGTCGATGAGGCAGTAGTCCCAGGCATTGAGCCCGGCGGCCAGATGGCTCTCCAGAATCATCGACCCGCTCCGCGCCTGCTCGGCGATCCGCTCCACGTCGCGGACGCTGCGGCTGCCTGGCAGCAGCCACAGGTTGGGCAGGGACGTGGCCAGGACGGAAGCCGAAATCGGTTCGTCCGACACGAGCGGATGGACGGCCGCGGGCGCCGCCCCGAAGCCGGTCGTGGCATTGCACTGCGGATCGAGATCGAGGAGGAGCGTCCGCATGCCACCGTGGGCCAGACCTGCCGCGAGATTCGACGCGGTCGTGGTCTTCCCGACGCCTCCCTTCTGATTCGCCACACACACAATCCGACCCACGCGCACAACCCCTTCGATCGGTCACGTGCGCATGACACGTGCTTTCGGTGTATCGGCACGAACCGGACCTTCGTGCGGCAGTTCCACGTGAAACCGCCGGCCTTGCCCAGTCGCCCTATTTCGCCTGTTCCACGTGGAACGCAGGGGGCACGAAAGTCGAGGCCAGGATGGCGAGGCTTGCGTGCGCTGAACGTCGAGGCCCGGAGGGCCGGGTTTCTTGGCTTCCGCGACCGACGGTCGTGGAAGCCCTCAAGCAAGCCGAGGCCAGGATGGCGAGGCTTGCGTGAAAGCTACCCCAGCGGGTTGAAGACCAGGCCGCTGGCCAGCTTGGGATAGAAGTAGGTGCTCTTAGCCGGCATCCGCTCGCCCGTCTCGCTCACCTTGCGGATGTCTTCGACCGTCGCCGGCATCACCAGGGCCGCCAGCGGATACCTGCCCGTCCCCAGCCCTTCCTCGACCTCGCCGACGAGGTGCACATAGGTGGGCGTCGGAATCTGCTTGGCTCCCAGGAGTTCGCCGATGATCAGCCGGTGGAGAATCGACACGCCGAGCGACCGCCAGGCGGGGCCGTGTTCCGCGGCCACCCGCTCCATCCGCGCCCGGCCCTCGGGGGTGATCCGCACGAGCGTCCAGGCCTGGTCGCCGGCCGTGTAGAGGCCGAGAGTGCCCTGCTCGCCGTCGAGCTCGATTTCCGCCCACACCTGCTGCGCCGCGGCCGGACCCTTCCACATCGTGCGAGTTTTGAAACAGTCGCCCAGCCTGGCCGCCAGATCCGCCGCCGTGGCCACGGACGGCTCGGGAAAGAGCCGGTGCGTCGGCAGCACGAGTAGCCCCGGATCGGTGAACCCGACGAGCATCATGAGCACGAAGTTGGCCGGGTGGTCAGCTGGCAGCGGGTCGCCGCCGTGCTCCTTCGCCCATGCCTCGGCCACCTCGTCCCGATAGTTACAGGCTGTCTCGTAGCGGTGGTGTCCGTCGGCGATGAAGACCGGCTTAGGGCCCATCAATCCGGCCACCTTGGCCGCCACGGCCTCGTCGGTGACCGGCCACATGGTGCCCTTCA
>CAZONY010000138.1:0-6574 GCA_964581215.1 uncultured Chitinophagaceae bacterium
AAGCAGCAGGGCTCCCGGAAATACATCCGCGTAGATGCCGGCTTCAACACGCTCGCCCGCCCGGTGCTCTACGGCTCATACCAGCCGATGAGCCTCTGCCCCGCCGATCCGGGGACGGCCGGCACGCCGGAGGACGTGGCCGTCGGGGGGCCGCTCTGCGAGTCGGGCGATATCTTCACGCAGGCCGACGGCGGCTTCGTGGCGACACGATCGCTGCCGCGGGCAGCCGTGGGCGACCATCTCGTCATCGAGATCGCCGGAGCCTACGGGTTCGTCATGGCCAGCAACTACAACTCCAAGCCGCTCCCGGCGGAAGTGCTGGTCGAGGGGGGCACACCGCGGCTCGTCCGGGCCCGCCAGACGGCCGAGGATCTCGTGCGCGGCGAAACGGTCTGAGCCACGCAGGGAAACGCCCCGATTTTGCCGGTCCGCGGCGGGCGGCTACGATACGAATCGACGTCGCCTGCTGAAGTCCCGTCCCCCTTCCCGCCGATCCTAACACCATGGCAAAAGCCGGCCCCCGCAAGAAGCTGCCCAAGGAACTGGCCGTCATCAACGCCGATAATTGCACCGGCTGCGAATCCTGCCTGGAGGTCTGCCCCGTCGACTGCATCGTGAAGATCCAGCAGTACGACCAGTTCCACAACCTGCAGAGCTGGTGCGAGATCGACATCGAGCGGTGCGTGGGCTGCGAGGTGTGCGTGCACATCCCGGGCAAGAAGTCGAATCCCTACGACCTGAAGGTCTGCCCGTGGGACGCCATCGAGATGGTGCCCACCGAGGAGGTGGCGCAGGTCGTCGCCCAGATCGGCGGGCCGCCGGACTACGTCGAGAAGAACTGGGATCGTCTCGTCGGCACGGCCCAGAAGCTGGCCGAACTCAAGGCCGCCGCTGGTTAGTCAGGCCGCGTAGCCGAAGTTGCGGAAATCGGGCTCGTAGAGTGAGTGGATCGCCTCTTTGAGTTGCGGCCCGCACCTGTCAATCGCCTGACCGGAACGGGTCACGTTCCACGCGGGGATGTCCGTCAGATCTCCCGCGCCCGTGAAGATGCCGCGGAGCCCTTCGGTGAGCCGCTCCATCTGGATGATCGTGTCGTATGGCACCTGCCCCAGCCGGATCACGTTCGACTGCAGATCGAAGTGCTTGTCAAAGGAGGTGCCGTGCCGCACGAGTCCTGCCACGAACTCCTCGAATGAAATAGTCTGCTGGAGCGTCTCCGTTACCAGGCGGTGTGGCTCGGCGGCGTCCGACGGCAAGCGAGAGAGCCACTTGCGGACCTTCGCCCGCACGAAGGCCAGCTTCCGAAATCGTTTCGCGTAGCGGCGCACCTGCTGCCCGTAGCCGGAAAGGCAGCGGGCATAGGGATTGCGAACGACCGTGAAAAAGTGATAGCCGCGGTGCTGCCGGACGAACGAATGAAGGGAGCCATCTTCGACTTCCCTGGCCTCGAGGCCCGCCGCCCGGCGGGCCTCCGCCAGCGGCTCGTGCCAGATGCCGGCATGCGGTTCGACATCGGTGTCGATGCCGCTCACGTCCAGAAAGAGCTTGTGGATAGTGGTCGAGGCACACTTCGGCAGTTCGGCATACACCAGCCGCCGGGGATGATGAATGATGAACCGGGCGTTCATGGTCAGCCCCTTCATGCGGCTGCCTGCTCCGACATCGTGCTCCGCGGAGAAGCGGCACTGTCGAAGCTGTAGCCGAAGTGTTCGATATCGTGGGCGAAGATCCTGCGGACGATGGCCATCGCGGCGGCGTCGTAGATCTCGGCGAGCGGGCGGCTGGCCGAGGGATTGGTGCGGGGAAGCGTTCGCCGGGGCACGCCGGCGCGGTCACAGGCTTCGTCGAAGTCGTCCTGGAGCCGCTCGAAGCGGCCCACGAAGTCGACGAGGGATCGGCCCGACCGGTCATAGAGACTCGCCCGCGGCACCGTTCCCTTTTCCAGGCCGAACCGCCAGAGCCAGTGACGAAAACCGGCGAACGCCCGGTCGTCGGCATGCAGCCGCCCGTAGAGCGACGCCATCTGCTCCCATGGGTTTCGCACGATCGCGAACTTGAAGCACTGATCGAACGCGCGCGGATGGAGCCTGCGAATCTCCTCCGCCGTGGAGTGGATGCGATGGCCGCGGCGGTCGATTTTCCGCCATGAACGACCGCGGTGGAACTGGTTGTCCCAATCCATCGTAGGCCTGAACCAGCGGTCGAGCAGGACGACGCCGCCGAGCGCCACCTCGATCGAGTTGCCCCCCGTCCGGCGCAGGTGCACGAACACGATCCTATCGCGAAGGGAGATCATCGAACGGCCTCCGGTCTGCTGATTCGGTGCATGGGGTCACGCCGCCTTCGCCCCGATCCGGGAGTAAGCATCGGCGGCCAGTCGCCGGCAGCGGTCGCCAAGGCCGAGGAGATCAGCCCGGCGGGCGAGCCATCGCTCCGAGGCCGACAGTTCCGGCAGACCGGCCCCCGGCAGCGGAATGGGCAGCCGGTGCCGACGGACGAACGATTCCAGCCGATGACGCACGAACTGGGGCAGCTCATGCCGCCAAGCGTGCTGCCGGGAAAGGGGATCCTTGCGCACGTTGAGAAATCGGGCCCGGCGATCCTCGCCGTCACCCCGCTCCACGAGGAAGGTGGCAAGCCGCGTCTGCTCCGCTCCGGCAGCGTCGAGGCCGATGGCCCTCCAGAGCCGCGCCGTCTCGGCCGTGGGGTCTTGGCACAACGTTTCGTAGTCGATCAGCGTGACCCCGGCATGGCGAGCCGCGAACTCGCGGAGATGCCGCGACCGTAGCCAGCTCGTCACGAGCAGCCGTTCCTCCGGTGACCGGGCGTCGCGCACGAGTTCGCGGGCGTCGGCCGACAGGGTCTCGTCACGCTGCAGGATTCCCCACTCGATCCGCGTCCAATTGAGCATGCCCCAGCGGCGCACGCTGTGCACCACACCGAAGGGATGGCGGTCGAGCGCGATGACGTGGTCGGCGCGGATCGCCGCGGATGCCCACGCCATGTTCTCGATCCGCGGCTGCTTCACGACGAGGTGATAGCCGTGGTCGCCGCCGAAGGACCGGCGAGCCACCTCTGCCAGATGGGTTGCGGCGAGTGACGACAGCAGCCCGTCCGTGGGATCATCCGCCGGGTCGCGGAAGAATCGCGGGATCGGGATGTCAGCCACGGCACGACCGATCTTGCCGCGGTGGATGAAGCGGCCCCCATTGAAGACCGTCTGCATGTCGATTCCCGTGCAGGGATGCGCCTGTGAGGCGAACGGCTCGAAGAGATACCGAACGGCGGAATGGCAGGCGAGAAGCTCGCCCAGCCAGGTCGTGCCTCCACGGGAATGTCCCACGACGTAGGTGAGCCGGCCATACGGCACCGCCTTCTGCCCACTCCCCGTCGGCTGCCTCGCTTCCATGGTCTTCACCAATTCCCGTCGATGGATCCGCGACCGCGCATCGCTCTCTTGCGTGATGGCATCGTCACGCGGAGAGAAAAAGATTGACCTGAGGCCAGGCCTCCCCGGAGCCCCGGGGAGGTGGGCAGGCCCAGTCGACTGGGGGATCCACTGCCGCCCAGTCCCAGCCATGATCTGCTCCACATCGTCACCAGGAACTGCCGATAGTCGGGGCACGTGGGGCCGCGGGCAGGTTCACTGATGGCATTCAGGTTTCCCGAAAACTCGCCGATCCGATCCTTCAGCCGATCGGCCTGGCACCGCTTCTGCGGCGGCCCTATGCATTGGCACAACCGGGTCTTCAGCACGGGCCAGTCGATCGAGATGGACGATCTTGGCTACACGATCCGCTGGCCGGGGCAGGGCGAGATCCGGGCCCGCCACCTGCGCGACCTGCCGCGGACGGGCGACCTCGCTTCGATCCTGGCATCGGGGCCGAGCGTGCGATCGCTCGACCGCATCGAGAGACTCTTCGACCATCCGGTGGCCTGCGTCAACGGATCGGCCACGATGGCGGCGATGCTCGGGAAGCGGGCCGACTACTACATCGTGAGCGACCATCGATTCATCCTCGACCAGCCCGATCTGTTCCGCACCGGCACCCGTGCCGCCCGGGCTACGATTCTCTGCCCGATGACGGTCTTCACCGCGCTGCTGGCCGTGCCGGATGCCCTCGAGGGCATTGATCTGTACCTGCGTGAGGATCTCCGCCGGCCATTCAAGCGACCTCGCCCGACACGGCACACGCTGCGACGTGATCCGCACGTCATCGCGGACGCCACCGGCGACCTTGCCTTCTCCCTCGATACCCGCCGCGGCACTTTTTCGGCAGGCACGGTCGTCTTCGACGCCATCCAAATCCTGTTCGGTATCGGCTACCGTGACCTCTTCATGTTCGGCGTCGATCTCTCCTCCGATGGTCGGTTCTACAGGGAAAACCAGCCACTCCCGAACGACCTGACGAACGATTATGCGATACGGATCGAACCCGCATTCCAGCTCGTCGCCGAATTCGTGCGGCGATCCGGCAATCGGCTCGTGAACGGGTCGCTCGGCTCGAGGCTGCCCGCTGCGATCATCCCGAAGGCCGATGGCAATGCCCTCCTCGACGAACTCGAACGACGCTCCTCCCGACCAGCCTTTGGCAAAAACGCCAACGGCACGAGCGACCGTGCCGCCGCGTGAGCCATCCGATGCGCTTTCGATTCCTACGACGCCCCGGTCATGAGTCCGCCGCCCGGAATCGGGGGCGACTTCCCGCGCTGATCATCCCGGGGGCGATGAAGGCCGGCACGACATCGCTCTTTGGCTACCTCGAAGGCCATCCACAATTGGCGGCCTCGCGGGAAAAGGAGGTGCACTACTTCGACATGCATTTCCATCGCGGCGCCGGCTGGTATGAGCGCCAGTTTCCACGGCCGTCCCTCGGCCCCGATGGCCGCCGCCGCCTGCCCTTCGAATCGAGCCCCTACTACCTCTTCGAGCCGCGGGTTCCCGCGCGGATCCGCAAACTCGTGCCCGACGTGAAGCTCGTCGTGCTGCTGCGGGATCCGGTCGAGCGCGCCTTCTCCCACTATCACAACAACCTGCGACTCGGCCGGGAACCCCTCTCCTTCGAGGATGCCCTCGATGCGGAGCCGACGCGGCTGGCCGGCGAAGAAGACCGGCTGCTTTCCGACCCCGCTTCCGTGAGCATCGCCCACAGGCGCTATTCCTATCTGCAACGCGGCATCTATGCCGACCAATTGGTCCGCTGGCGGGAATACTTCGCTGCCGAACAGATGCTCGTCATCGATGCGGGCCGCCTCTTCTCCGACCCGGGCAGCGTGGTGGCCGAGGTCGTTGCGTTCCTCGGGCTTCTGCCTTGGGCTCCAGCCAGCTTCGCCCCGCTCAACGTCGGACGGCACGAGGCGACGATACGCCCCGAAACCCGGGCACGGCTGGAAGCGTTCTTCGAACCACACCAGCGGCGGCTGGAGGCCCTGATCGGGTGGCGGCCATCGCCCCCTCGCGCGGCCAAGACCGGGAGTGCGGCCCCGTTTGACGGCGACAGGGCACGACGCTACAACGTCACAAATGTTCACTCCTGAGCCATCCGCCGCTCCCTTCCTGCCGCCGTCATCCCTTCGCGATCATGTGCGTCTGGCCTGCATGACGGGTATCGGCCCCCGAATGCGGCGGCTCCTGCTCGAGCGATTCGGGTCACCGGCCGGGGTCTTCGAGGCGGATCCGGCCGATCTGCGGAGGATTTCCAGGCTCGGTCCCCGGGTGGCGAGCGAGATCGCTTCCTCGGCCTCGACGACCGTCGCCGAGGAGGTGATCGACCTCTGCGCGGCCCGTGGCGTCGAGATTATCCCCGAAGGTGCCGGCTGCTATCCAGGCCTCCTGTCACGTATCGACGACCCGCCCGGCCTGCTTTTCGTCCGCGGCACGCTCGAGCCCCGGGATTCGCTTGCGGTCGCGATCGTCGGAGCGCGGCACGCCACGGCTTACGGCCTGAAGGTGGCCGAGCAGCTGGCCGGCGGCCTGGCCCGGGCCGGATACACGGTCGTGAGCGGCTTGGCCCGAGGCATCGATGCCGCCGCCCATCGCGGGGCTCTGAAGGCTGGCGGCCGCACGCTCGCCGTGCTGGGCAGCGGCGTGCTTGCCGTCTACCCACCCGAGCACGAGGACCTGGCCGAGGAGGTCGCCGCCAACGGCGCCCTGATCAGCGAACTGCCCCCGCGGTGCGAGCCCAACCAAGCCACCTTCCCACAGCGCAATCGGATCGTATCGGGGCTCTCGCTGGGCACGGTGGTGGTGCAGGCGTCGGAACGATCGGGGGCGCTCATCACCGCCAGGCTGGCCGGCGAGCAGGGGCGCGAGGTGTTCGCGGTACCGGGGGCGATCGATTGCCGGGTTTCCCGCGGCTGCCACGCCCTCATCCGGGATGGGGCGAAACTCGTGGAGCACGTGGACGACATCCTCGAGGAATTGGGGCCGCTGTTCGAGACCTGCACCGCGGCCGACGGCCGCACGATCGCCCACCCCGCCGAGCTGCGGCTCGGCGACATCGAAAAGCGGGTGCTCGAAGCCATCGACGCCCACGGGCCGGGCGCGGCGGTCAACATCGACGATCTCGTGGCC
>CAZONY010000139.1:0-6570 GCA_964581215.1 uncultured Chitinophagaceae bacterium
CGATGCAGTTCCGCTGCCGCAGGCAGCGGGTGAAGTCCTCGTCGGACCAGGGAAATTCGAAGGCCTGCTGTTCGATCTCGAGCACCTCGGGCATGTCACGGCGGATCATCCAACGAATATGCACGCCGACGTCCTTCAGTTGGTCTGCAGTCACGGTCCCGGGGCTCCACGAAGACGAACCATCCGGCGGACATGACCGCCGCCGGCATGGGGCGGCACCGTAGCAAGCCCCCCGGCCGCGGCCAAGACGATTCAGGCCCCCATGCGGCCTTATTTCCGCGGTGCCAAGCACCCTTGACCCTCTTTTCCGCGGCCCCTACTCTCCCCGCCCGTGCGCGGCATTCCGCCCATTCCTGGCGCGGCAGGCCGCGGCCGACTTCCTGCGGACGCACGACACCCATGTTGAAGCACGTCGCCATCGCACACCACGGCAAGGTCGCTCCGGCACTGCTGGCCATCGCGCTGCTGGCGGCCGGATGCGCCGGGCCCGCCATCCGCAGCCAAAGTCCGGAAGTCGAGGCGCTCCTCAACATGGAGGCCGAAACCAAACTCGTCGGCGACTACACCGTGCCGTGGGGCATGAATCCCCAACTCATCCAACGGGCGGCCCTCGTGACGGGACTCGCCGGCACCGGCAGCGACCCGCCGCCGAACGCCCGCCGCCAGGCCCTGCTGTCCGACATGCAGGCACGGGGCGTCGTCGAGCCGAACAAACTCCTCGCCTCGCCGACGACGTCGCTCGTGTGGGTCCATGGGTACCTGCCTCCGGGCGTGCGGAAGGGCGATCGCTTCGACGTCTCGGTCGAGGTCCCCGCCGACTGCGACACCATGAGCCTCAACGGCGGCTGGCTGATGGAAACCCGGCTGACGGAGATGATGATGCTGGGCAGCCGGATCCGCGACGGACACGTGCTCGGCATGGTGGAGGGTCCGCTGCTGGTCGATCCCGTGTCCACCGGCACGCTCGACTCCAAATCGAAGATCCGGGCCACCGTGCCTGGAGGTGGCGTCTCCCTGGCGTCGCGGTCGATCGGTCTCGTGCTCCAGCCCGAGCACCGCTCGATCGCCCTTTCCAAGCGGATCGGCGACCACATCAACGCCCGGTTTCATACCGTGCTCCATGGCTCCAAGCGGGGCGTCGCCACCCCGAAGACGGATCGTTTCGTCGAGTTGGAGATCCCGTCGCTCTACCGGCACAATCTGAGCCGCTACGTCCGCGTCATCGGCGCCCTCGCGGTCGTCGAGCCCCAGGGAGGGCGCCACGCCCGGCTCGAGTTGCTGGGCCGGCAGCTGTCCGACCCGGTCACCGCGTTCGGCGCCGCGCTGCGGCTGGAGGCCATCGGCAAGGAGGCGATTCCGACGCTCAAGAAGGCGCTCGACTCCGCCGACGCCGAGGTTCGGTTTGCCGCCGCCGAGGCGTTGGCCTATCTCGGCGAGTCGGCCGCCGCGGAACACCTGGCCGAAGCGGCCGCCGACCTCCGCACCGCCCGCGCGCCGGCCCTGGCGGCCCTGGGCGTGATCGACGACGCCAACGGGATCGATGCCCTGCAGTCCCTCCTCGCCAATGCCAGCGCCGAGACTCGCTACGGCGCGTTTCGGGCGCTGTGGACCATGGAGTCGCCGATTCCGCTGATCCGCGGGGAGCGGCTGGGCGACGCCTGCAGCCTCCACGTGCTCGACGTCGGCGGCCCGACGCTGATCCATGCCACCCGCACCCATCACCCCGAGATCGTCCTGTTCGGCACCGAGCATCCGCTCGCCGACGGCATGCGGGTCGAGGCGGGAGCGTCGATCACGGTGGTCGTCGCCGGCACCCGCGCCACATGCAGCCGGTTCGAAGCCGGTCAGCCGGACCGCACCGTGGAGACGTCGGCCCAGATCGATGCCGTGCTCCGGGCCGTCGCCGAACTCGACGCCACCTATCCCGACATGATCCAGCTCCTCCAGCAGGCCACGTCGCAACGGGCCCTGGAGACGCGGCTGGCCTTCGACGCGCTGCCCACAGCGGATGACGGCCGGGGTTCCCTGCACGAGGAGATCTCCGTCCGCAGCCGCAGCCTCGCCCCGGACGCGGCCGTCGACGCCGCCTCCATCGATGAGCCGGGAACGGATGAGTCTTCATGATCAGGCTCAAGGCGCTCGACCTGTTCGGCTTCAAAAGTTTCGCCGACCGGACGCGGTTCGAGTTCCCCGCGGGCATCACGGTCGTCGTCGGGCCCAACGGCTCCGGCAAGTCGAACGTCGTCGACGCGATCAAGTGGGTGCTCGGTGAGCAGTCGATGCGGAGCCTGCGGGGCCGCAACGCCACCGACGTCATCTTCGCCGGCTCGCCGAGCCGCAAGCCGCTGAACGTCGCCGAGGTCACGCTCGTCTTCGACAACGAATCGCGGCTCCTCCCCGTCGAGTCGGACGAGGTGCAGATCGCCAGGCGGGTCTATCGCAGCGGCGAGAGCGAATACCTCGTCAACGGCGCCGCCTCACGGCTGCGTGACATTCGCGAGCTGTTTTCCGGCACCGGCGCCGCGACCGAGGCCTACAGCGTGATCGAGCAGGGCCGCGTCGATGCCCTGCTGGTGGCATCGGGCCGCGACCGGCGGCTGGTGTTCGAGGAGGCGGCAGGGATCACGCGGTTCCGGGCCCGTCGCGGCGAAGCGTTGCGGAGACTGGAACGGGCGGAACAGAGCCGGCAGCGGCTGGCCGACATCGTCGGAGAGGTGTCGGCCCGTCTCGAAACGGTCACCCAGCAAGCGAAGCGGGCCCGGCGCTGGCGGACGATGACCGACACACTGCGAGCGCTGCGGGTGGTGGCCGCCACTCAGGATCTGCGCGCCGCCGACGGCGTGCTGGCCGGCATCGAAACGGCGCTGGCGGAAGCCCGGGGGCGGCAGACGGAGGCGGAGGTTCGGGCCACCGCCGCCACCACGGCGCTCGAAGCCCTCGCCGCACGCGAACGCACCCTCCTGCCAGTGCTCGCTGAGCGGCAGGCCGCGACGTCCCGCGAGCGGGAGAAGGCCGCCGCCGCCGAGGCCCGGCTGGAATTGCTCCGCACGCGGCGCGCCGAACTCGCCGACGAGACGGCCCACAGCGACGCCAACCTCGGTGCCGCCCGTGCCGCGGCCCGCGGGCTCGACGAGCGAACCGCCGCCGCGAGGACCGACCTGGATGCGGCTCTCGCCGAAGCGGAGCGCATCTCCGCCCTGCAGCGGGCGCGCGAGGAGGCGGCCGCCGGCTCCTATCACGATGCCGCCTCGCTCCGCCGCGCGCTCGACGAACGCAGCGACGCTCTGGCCGAATCCCATCGCTCGCGGATCGAGGCCCGGTCGGTCTTCGAACGGGAGACGGCTCGCGTGGCCGAAGCGAAGCAGGCCATCGAGGCCTGGCGGACGCAGCTCGACGCGGCCCATGCAGCACTCGCCCGGGCCGGCGAATCGGCCGCCACGTGGGAAGGCAACCTTGCCTCGCTCACCAAGGGCCTCGACGACGTCACGTGGGAGATCGAGGGGCTCGAGACCACGCAGCGGGAACTCGCCGCGGCGCTCGATGAAGCCTGGCGCACGCTGGCCTCGTGGGAGGCGAAACAGGAGGCCTGCGGCGAACGCCGCGCGATCCTCGGCGAGCTGATCGAACGCCACGAGGGCCTTTCGGACGCCGCCCGCCGCCTGCTCGCCGTCGGCCGGCACGTTCCCGGGCTGACGGGGCCGCTGGCCGACCTCATCGATGCCGACGAGCCCTGGGCCACCATCGTCGATCTGGCCCTCGGCGGCAGCGCCCACTGCCTCGTGGTGGAGTCACTCGATGCTCTTGTCGCCCAGCATGCAGCGTGGACCGCGACCGAGCCGGTCCGCGACGCGCTGGCCGCGGGCGGCCGGGTATCCTTCGTGGCCACTGCCGCCGTCCCCGATCCGCCGCTCGAGGAGACCGACGCCCCGGGCGTGGTCGGCCGCCTCGACCGGCTCGTGGCCGCCAGTGCCCCGGCCGCTTCCCTCGAACGGGAGGAAGTGCGTCGCAAGCTGCTCGGCCGGATCTGGGTCGTCGAATCGCTCGCTGCCGCAGCCGCCTTCATCGCCGCGGCTCCCGAGGGCATCGTCGCCATCAGCCGCAGCGGCGAAACCCTCACGGGCGGAGGCACGTGCGAGCTGGGGGGGATCGGCTCCACCACGGGCCTCGTGGCCCGACGCAGCGAATGGCGGTCGCTCGACGAGCGGTTCCAGGAACTGGCCCTCACGGTCACGGAGCGACGGGCGTCGATCGACGCGCTGCAGGCCGAGCAGGCGGCGCTCCAGCAGCGGGTGCGGCAGGCGCTCGCCCGCCGACAACAGTCGGCCGAGCAGATCGCCGCTTCCCGCACGGAATTCGGCCGCGCCTGCCGCGAGCAGGAGTCGGCACGGGCCGCCATCGCCGCGGCCGAGTCGGGGCTCCGCGACGCGGAGCGGCACGCGGTCGCGCTCGGCCAGGCCCGCGACGCAGCCGCCGCGGCGCTCGCCTCGCGGGACGCCGGCATCGAGGCGGCCCAGGCCGCCGTCGAGGCCGCCCGGGCCGATCTCGATCTTCTCGACCGTTCCCGCGGCGAAGTGGTGGAGGAGATCAACCGCCTCCGCGTGGCCCGCTCGGAGTGCGAGCCTCGCGTCGCCGCCGCCCGGGCGGCTCTCGATGAAGCCCTCGGCCAGGCAGCGATCGGCGCCGCCGAGATCGAGGCGGCGGGGCGACGGCACGCCGATGCCCGGGCCCGGTTCGCCGCGACTGAACTCGATCTCCTGGCCGCCACGTCCGCCTTCGCCGAGGCGATGGTGGCCGCCGAAACGGCCCAGGCAAGCCTGACCAGCATCACCGCCGACCGGACGGCGATCCGCACGGCGTTCGAGCAGGAGGAGGCGGAAGCCGTCCGCGCCCGCGGCGACGCCGCGGCCCTCGCCTCCCGAATCCATGCCCTCGATCTCGAAGCTGGCGAGGCCCGCCACGCCCGCAACCGGGTCATCGAGCGAATCCGCGACGACTACGGCATCCAGATCGGCGAAGACGCGGATCCGCCAGCGGCCGTCGATTCGGAAGGCGCGCCGATCGACGTCCCCGGCGACCGGCTCGAACTCGACCGACAGATCGACGAGCTGCGTCGCAAGCTCGCCGCGATGACCACCGTCAACATGGAGGCCCTCGCCGAAGCCGACGCCCTCGGAGAACGGCTCGCCACCCTCGAGACGCAACTGGCCGACGTGACGGGCGGCAAGCAGGCGATCGAGCAGCTCATCGCCCGCATCGACGACGAAAGCCGCCGCCTGCTGGGCGACACGATCGAGACCGTTCGCGGGCACTTCCGGGAACTGTTCGAGCGGGTGTTCGGGGGCGGAGAGGCCGACATCGTCCTCGAGCCGGGCGTCGATCTGCTGGAAACCTCCGTGGAGATCGTGGCCCGCCCGCCGGGCAAGGAGCCCAGGAGCATCTCGCTCCTGTCCGGCGGCGAGAAGACGATGACCTGCGTCGCCCTGCTCCTGGCCATCTTCCGCTCGCGGCCCAGCCCGTTTTGCGTGCTCGACGAGGTGGATGCGGCGCTCGACGAGGCCAACGTCGATCGCTTCGTGGGGGTGCTCCGCGACTTTCTCTCGTCCACCCAGTTCATCGTCGTCACGCATTCGAAAAAGACGATGGCGGCCGCGAACACGCTCTATGGCGTGACCATGGAGGAGTCGGGGATCTCCAAGCGGGTCTCGGTGCGGTTCGAATCGACCGCCGCCAACACCTTAAAAACCGGCGCCAAGGCCGCCTGACGGCCGCCCGAACACCCGCGGGGGCCGCTCCCCCCGGCCGGCCCGACAGCCGCTTCACGCGGTGCCATCGTCGTGTTCGCAAAGAACGGCTCAAGTCGCACGACAGGATCTTTCGATCTACACGGGTGGTTGGCCATGACGTGGCAGCCGCCGGTGCCCAAGCCGGCGGTCGTCACGGAACGAGGCAGGGGGGGAATCCTGCGAGCTGCCGGCCGTGGACGGAGTGTCCTTCGGGCACCCCGGCCCCGCGCCGCTCTCACGTGCTCCCCCCGGCTCGCCTGGCCGGCCTGTGCGGGGTGCGTCGATGCGGCCGCCCCCGTGAATCACCCGCCGCGTCGATGGGGGGCTGGATTCCACCGTTCGCCGGAGCGCGCGGGGACTGGCCACGGATGTTTCCGGATACGAATGATCCACATGGAGTCCACGCGATGAAGGTTTTTACCACAGGCCAGGTCGCCAAGATCTGTAAGGTTGCTCCGCGCACCGTGAGCAAATGGTTTGATTCCGGTCGCCTCAAGGGCTACCGCATCCCGGGATCGCAGGATCGCCGGATCCCGCGGGAATACCTCATCAAGTTTCTCAAGGAGCACGGCATGCCGCTGGGCGACCTCGAGGACGAGGCCATGGCCAAGGTGCTCCTCGTCGGACAAGACCAGGTTCTCATCGAGAACCTGAAGAAGCACCTCCCGCTCGACAAGTCGTTCAAGATCCAGCTGGCCGCCAGTGGCTTCGAAGCCGGCATCCAGGCCGAGAGCTTCCACCCCGACTGCATCGTGGTGGACTACTCGATCGGGCGGATCGACGCCCA
>CAZONY010000140.1:0-6554 GCA_964581215.1 uncultured Chitinophagaceae bacterium
CCGGAGGTCGGCAAGGAAATGCGGGGCATGGATGCCCGCATTTCCGTACAGCTAGCAAATCCGCGGCAGCTGCTCGCCGATCGGCATCGGGATCACGCGGGTGCCCCCGATGGCCGTCTTCATGGCGACGATCCGCGGATGCGCGGCGACGATGCGGCCCAGCCGCACAGCCTGCCGGCCGTGGTCATGCCCTCGCATCGCCGCGAGCACGGCCTCGGCGGCATCGGCCGGCACGACGGCCAACAGCTTGCCCTCGTTGGCCACCTGGAGCGGGTCGAGACCGAGGATCTCGCAGGCCGCCGCGACCGGCGGCGCGACGGGGATCGCCTGCTCGTCGATCTCGATGCCGACGTCGGCGAGCGCCGCCATCTCGTTGAGGCTCGTCGCCACGCCGCCGCGCGTCGGATCGCGAAGCATGCGGATCTCGGGGCAGGCGGTGAGCATGGTTGCCACGAGGTCGTGCAGCGGCGCGGAGTCGCTCGTGATCGCGGCCTCGAACTCGAGCCCCTGCCGCACGCTCATGATCGCCATGCCATGGTCGCCGATCGTGCCGCTGCAGAGAACCGCATCGCCGGGCCGAGGCGGCTCGCGGCCCACCGCCACGCCGGCCGGCACGATGCCGAGGCCGGCCGTATTGATGTAGACGCCGTCGCCATGCCCCCGCTCCACGACCTTCGTGTCGCCGGCCAGGATCCGCACGCCCACGGCCCGGGCCGCCGCCGCCATCCGCGTCACCACGTCGATCAACGCGGTGATCGGCAGACCTTCCTCGAGGATGAAACCGGCGGTGAGCGCCAGCGGACGGGCGCCGCTCATCGCGAGGTCGTTGACCGTGCCATTGACGGCGAGGTCGCCGATCGAGCCGCCGGGAAAGACGAGCGGCCGCACGACGTACGAGTCGGTCGAGATGGCGAGTCGCTCTCCGGCGGTGAGGCCGTCCGCGAGGTCGAGCACCGTGGAATCGCCGAGCTTCTCGAGCAGGGGATTGGAGAAGGCCGGCAGAAACACCTGCTCGATGAGGTCGCGGGACAGCGCTCCCCCGCCACCATGGCCCATGACCACGTGCGGATAGTCCCGCAGCGGGAGCGGGCAGGCGACGTTCGAAAAGTCACGCATGGCGAAAATGATAGTAGGCCGCGCAGGCGCCTTCACTCGACACCATCGTCGCCCCCAGCGGCGTCCGCGGCGTGCACTCCTTCCCGAAGGCGGGGCACTGGCTGGGCTTGATCGCCCCCTTGAGCACCTCGCCGCTCTTGCACAGCGGCGACTCGGCGGCCGTGATGCCCTCCACCGCGAACCGCGCCTCCGCGTCGAGTTCGCGGTAGGCCGCGGAGAGCTTCCAGCCGCTGGCCGGGATCGCGCCGATGCCCCGCCAGGCCCGGTCGGTCGGCGCGAACACCTCGGCGATCGTCGCCTGGGCCGCCTCGTTGCCCCGCTCGATCACCACGCGGGCATCGGCGTTTTCCACCTCGGCCCGCCCCTCCTCCAGTTGCACCACGGCGCGGCGGATGCCCTCGAGCAGGTCGAGCGGCTCGAAGCCGGTGACGACGATCGGCACGCGAAACTGCTTCGCCAGCGGCGGATACTGCCAGGTGCCCATCACGCTGCAGACGTGCCCCGCGGCGAGGAACGCCTGCACGCGATTGCCCGGGCTGCGCATGATCGCCTCGATGGCGGGGGGCACGAGCACGTGCGAGACGAGCATCGAAAAGTTTCGCAGCCCCTCGGTCCGGGCCAGTTTCGCCGCCATGGCGTTGGCGGGCGCGGTCGTCTCGAATCCGATCGCGAGAAACACGACCTCCCGGTCGGGATGCTTTCTGGCGAGGGCGACGGCATCGAGCGGCGAGTAGACCACCCGCACGTCGCCCCCCGCCCCCTTCACCGCGAAGAGATTTTCCCGGGAGCCGGGCACGCGGAGCATGTCGCCGAACGAGCAGAAGATCACCTCCGGCCGCGCCGCGATGGCGACGGCCTTGTCGATCGTCTCCAGCGGCGTGACGCAGACCGGGCAGCCTGGGCCGTGGATCATCTCCACGCGGCGATCGCTTTCGGCCGGCAGCAGTTCGTCGATCCCGTTGCGGATGATCGAGTGCGTCTGGCCTCCGCACACCTCCATGATGGCCCACGGCCGCGTCACGATCCGCCGGATCTCGGCGGCCAGCCGCCGGGCCGTGTCGGCATCGCGGTATTCGGCGAGGTGCTTCATGACGACCTCATTCGGCGGGCTCGCGAAGCTCGGCCAGCCCTTCCTCGAGGATGCCGAGCTCCTCGAACGTGCGCAGCGTCTCCCGGGCCGAAGCCTCGTCGATCTTCGAGATCGCGAAGCCGACGTGCACGATCGTGTAGTCCCCCACGGCGAGGTCCGGCAGGTAGGCGAGGCAGATGTCCTTGATCACGCCGCCGAAGTTCACCCGCCCCATGCGGGTGCCACCGTCGTCGCGGATCGATTCGACCTGTCCCGGAACGGCGAGGCACATGATCACACCTCCCACATCATGACGCGATTGTTGCCGGAATCGGCGATGGCGAGCCGCCCCTCGTGCAGGCACACGCCGTAGGGCCAGCAGAGCGAGTCGGCCGTCACGGCCTTCCAGTGATTCTCTCCATTGGCTGCGAAATCGGACTGGCCGATCACCGCCCGGGAGGGCGCAAAGCACCGCGACTCGATCGGCTCCGGCCACAGGAGCACGCGGTTGTTGGCCGTGTCGGCCACGGCGAGCATCCGGTCTCCCTGGGCATTGTCGCCCCGCGACATCCCGTAGGGGAACCGCAGCCGGCTGGGCCCCTGCCGGCCATGCGGCAGTTCCCACGTCGATGCATCGTCCTCCTGGCCGAGAACGACGTCGGCGGGACGGTCGGCATCGGGCACGCCGCGCCAGCCCAGCACGCGATGGTTCCCCGCATCAGCCACCCACAGCATCGACTCGTCGCCGGCGATTGCGTGAGGCCAGCGAAATGACGCCGCCGACGCCGGCCCTCCCCGGTTTTCATCGCTGGACGCCATGTCCGGCTGGCCGAGCACGATGTCGGCCGGACGGTCGCGGTCGGGCACGCCACGCCAGACAAGCACCCGGCGATGGCCGGTGTCGGCCACGTACAGCCGTCCGGCGACCACCGCCAGGCCGTAGGGCCAGGAGAGGCCGTCGGCGGCGACCGATCCGCCGCGGTTGACGGCCACCTCTTCGAGCGTCGCCTGCCCGAGGCACCAGTCCGGAGGCGTGTCGGACTCGCGGGGAATCCGCTCCCACACGAGGATCCGGTGATGCCACGCGTCGGCAACCATGAGCCGCTCCTCGTGCACGATCACGCCGGTCGGCAGATGGAGGCCGTTCCCGGGACCGCGGCCATCGGCCCGGGGCCCTTCGGCGGTGAACCCCGGCTGGCCGAGCACGACGTCGGCCGGCGCGTGGTCGCGGGTCGGCCGACCGTGCCAGATGAGGATCCGGTGGTTTCCCGAGTCGCACACGACGAGCCGCTCGCCGTCGAGCCAGACGCCGCGCGGCGCGTAGAGCTGATCCGCCGTGGGGCGGGCCGGCGGCAGCGCGAGCCCGCCCGGGGACGGCCCGCCGAGCCATACGACCGGCCGCATGCGCGCGGGAGGCGAAGGGGCGATCGTTCCCCGACCCTCACCAGGCACCGGCGCGAACGCCGCAGCGGGGGCCGAGGATGTCGGAAATTCATTCATGCCGTCTGTCGGGCGATCGTGTTCTGCAGCGTGTCGTGGAGTTCCGCGGCGGCGGCGGCCTGCTCGGGCTGGTCGTGCCGGGCGAACAGCTCGCGGGCCCGGGAAGCCTTCTGCCTGGCCGGCTCGAAGATGCCGAGGTGGGCCAGGGCATTGGCCTGGTTCACGAGCACGAGCGCATGGGCGACCGGATCGTGGTCCTCGGTGCGAATCCCGAGCACCTGCTCGTAGCCCTCCACCGCCTGGACGAGGTTCTCCTCGGGATGCGACGAGGGCAGGTGCTGCAGGGCGTTCGCCAGGTTCGTCGCCGCGCTCGCCCACATGTCGGGATCGCGCTCCCGGTCGAACACCTCGAGGGCGTGTCGAAACGACTGCACGGCGACCGCCGATCGCAGCTGGTCGCTCGCCTCGCGGGTCGGCATGGAGAGATAGGCCACGCCCAGATTGTTGTGGATGTGGCCGTAGAGCGCCGGGTGCTCGTCCCTGGTGATGCCCTCCTGGAGCGCCCGGCGGTAGGCGTTCACCGCCTCCAGCAGCCGGTCCCGCTCTCCAGCGGCGGCAGCCTGCAAGGCAAAGCCCCGCCGCATCCAGCAGGTGCCCAGCAGCCGCGCAACGAGCCGATCGACGGCCCGATCCACCGCCGGCGACAGCCCCTCCCCGACCTCGAACGACTCGCCTTCGACGAGGTACGCCGTCACCCGCGCCGGATACTCGTCCTTGAGCAGCCAGCGGCCGAACGCGATCGCATGGTCCCAGCGAAACGCGTGCAGGTTGACGCCCGCGAGCGGCGGCAGGCTTTCGACCTCCTCGCCGGGCACCTCGAAGATGGCCCCCGGCTCGCTCCCCGACGTGCAGGCATCGACGAGGATCACCTCGGGCACGCCCCGCATCTGGAAGGCCACGTCCATGCCACCGGTGCCGCCGTCGGCGCAGAGGACGCCGTCGGGCAGGCCCCGCTCCCACATGCGGCGGACGAGCACCGGCCCTGCGGCGTCGTCGCCGCGGAGCAGGTTTCCGCAGCCGATGATGAGCGTGCGAATCGCGTTCATGCCCCTCCGCCGAGGCGAAACTTCGCCAGTTCCCGGCCCGTTCGGCCGTCGTAGGCATGGACGGTGCACACGAGACAGGAATCATACGATCGGGCGACGTGCCCCATCTCGACCGGGTCGGTCGGATCCTTGATCGGCGCGCCGATGAACGACTGCTCCATCGGGCCGTGCACGTCGCGGGCGTCCTGCGGGCCGATGTTCCAGGCCGTCGGCGTGACCACCTGGTAGTTGGCGATCTTGCCCTGGTCGATCACGATCCAGTCGGAGAGCGCCCCCCGGGCCGCCTCCGTCGAGCCGAAGCCCCGGCCCGACGCGTGCTCGACCGGCTTCGTGTAGAAGTCCTCGTGGAGCCGGATCTCGGTGAGCCATCGCTCCACGAGCTTGGAATACTTGCAGGCCTCGTGCATCCGGGCCATCACCCGCACGAGGATGCTCGGGCCGGCCTTCTTGAACGCGTCGAGGAAGAGCGGGTCGTGATCCTGATGCGGGGCCGCGCCGGGTCGGCCGGCATTCACCTGCCGCGCCAGCGGACCTGCCTCCAGCGGCATCGAGCCCTTGCCGGGCACCTCGTAGCGGGGGCTCTTGGCCCAGCTGTATTTCCCCTGCCTCCGGCCGTCGGCAGGGTCGATGGGGTCGGTGCGGCCTTCCCAGGGATGCAGGTAGGTGTCTCCCTCGTAAAACGAATGCGCCGTGCTCTCCCGCACGAGCAGGTGGTCGAAATCGTGAAACACCTCTCCGTCGTACACGCCCGATCGGCTGATGAGGGCGGCATTGCGGCCCTCGATCGTCGGCCGCTCGTAGAGCTCCGGCTGAAAATAGGTGCCGGTGGCGAGGAAGGCGCCGCAGCCCTGCCCGTAGTCGCCGAGCCCGGCCCGGGCGGCGAACCGCAGGAAGAGCCCGCAGTCGCTGTTTCGCTGCGACTCGTTCTCCTCGGCCCATGCCAAGACGTCGTTCCACGTCGTGTTCTCGAGCCACCGCTCGATCGAGCAGCCGAGCCATTCTCGTTCCAGCCACTCGCGCTTCCAGAAGTCGAGGATCGCCGTCGCCCGCGTCACCTCCGCGAGGCTGGGTGCGCACATCACGCCCCCCGGGATCATGAAGCTGGAGTGGGGCCACTGGCCGCCGAACATCGCATAGACCTCCACCGGCTTGCCGGAGAGCGTCACCCCCTTCTCGTAGCCGGTGCCGACGAAGGGCGCGAATCGCTTCACCACTTCGTCGTACTCGGGCAGGTGGGCGTAGTTCTTATGCGTCAGATCGACGGCGAAGAGGGCGTAGAACCACCGGGGGATCGACTGGAGCGTCTCGCAGGCCTGACAGATGTTGCGGATGAGCGTGCCGTTGTGCGGCACGTGGGTCTGCCACGCGGTATCGAGCGCGTAGGCGGCCTTGTAAAGGTGGCTGCCGCCGCAGATGCCGCAGATGCGGGGCGTGACGACGAGCCCGGCTTGCGGATCCTTGCCCCGGAGAATGATCTCGAAGCCGCGAAACATGCTGGCCTCGGTCCAGGCGTCGGTGACGACGTTGTCGGTGACCTCGATCCGCAGGTCGAGATCCCCCTCGACGCGGCCCAGCGGGCTGATCCGCATCGACTTCGGCATGGCGGCGACGGTGGCCATCGGCTGGTCCCCTTGTTTTTCGATCCGGTCACACGACGAACATGTCGTCCTTCGTCCAGTCGGGCGCGGCGAGCTTGGCGGCCGCCGCATGGGCCAGGTAGGTGAGCTGTCCCGTGCCCGTCTGGTGGTCCTTCGGGATCACGCCGGCGATCTTCTGGGTCTTGAACACGGTGCCGGGCATCAGGTCGTAGAACGGAAACCCGG
>CAZONY010000141.1:0-1131 GCA_964581215.1 uncultured Chitinophagaceae bacterium
GGACCTGTTCACCGTCGTCCTCGAGCACTTCCAGAGCGACACGGCCGATTACGCCGACTTCCTCCTGCCGGCGACGACGTTTCTCGAGCATGCCGACGTCTACACGTCGTATGGCCACTACCACCTTCAGTACGCCGATCCGGTCGTGCCGCCCCGCGGCCTGGCCCGTTCCAATCGCTGGATCTTCGCCCGACTCGCCGAGCGGCTCGGCCTCGACGAGCCCTGCCTCCACTGGGAGACGCCGCGGCTCGTGGCTGAGCTGCTCTCGTCGGGGCATCCGTCGCTCGCCGGCATCACGCCCGAGCGGCTCGTCCGCGAGAAGTCGGTGAGGCTGTCCCTGCCCGATCCGTTTCTTCCCTACGCCACGGGCAGCCACTTCCCCGACGGAAAGATCCGCTTCGCGCCCCCGCCGCGGCAGCAGGTCTTCGCGGAGCGGCCCACGGCCGAGTTCCCGCTCCGGTTCATTTCGCCCCCGGGCGCCATGATGGTGAACACGACGATGGGCAACGTCGCGAGCATCATCCGTCGGGCCGGTGGCGAGCCGCAGGTCATCATCCACCGCGCTGACGCAGCCCGGGCCGGCATCGCCGCCGGGGAGCGGATCAGGATCACGAGCGCCGCCGGCTCGATCGTGCGCACGGCCGTCGTCAGCGACGATGCCCGCGAGGGGGTGGTGATCGCCGTCGGGCAGTGGTGGCCGAAGCTCGCCCCGGACGGCCGGGGCCTCAACGACCTCACGAACGAGAGGCTCACCGACCTCGGGGCGGGCAGCACGTTCGGCAACATCGTGGTGCGGATCGAGCGGGCCTGATCGCCGCGTCCGCCGCGCCGCTACCGCTCCGGGCTCGCTGATGCAGGGGCAGCGGTCCACGCGGCCACGAATTCGTCCCACGCGCGCCGGCACGAGGCCTCGTCGCCCGCCACCTGCCAGAGCCGCGCGCGGTGGAACGCGGCCGCTGCCACCGGCAGCAACCGCTCCGCGGGAGACCGCTCCGCGAGCAGCGGATCGGCATCCGGCGGGCAACGCCGCTGCAGATCCTCCACCAGCGCGGCCAGCCGCGGCCCGACGAACCAGGGCACCGCCCCCGCCGAACGGTCACTGGCCCTCTCCAGTTGTCGTCGGACCTGGCG
>CAZONY010000141.1:1141-6542 GCA_964581215.1 uncultured Chitinophagaceae bacterium
CCGCCATCGCGAACGCGAACGTGCGATCGCTCGCCGCCGCAGGGTCGCGGTAGGTGCGCGGCGCGAGGTATTCGATCACCGGGCGGTCGTCGGTGTTGAGCGGGAAGGCCGCGAAGCGGTCGGCCGACGCGGAGAGATTGCCGCAGTAGAAGAAGAGGATCGTCTCCGCATCGAGCGGCAGGGCAAGCTGGTCGAGGTCGTGGTGATCGCAGCCGGCCACCGCCTCGCGGCGGGCGGCGAGCGAATCGCCCGCGGCGGCCGGCACGGGGGCCGGCGCCGTGTGGCCCACGAGGGCCACCACCTCGTCGCCGGGCTGGAACGTGTTGCGCCACAGCGACACCGTGTCGAAGGCCTCCAGCATCGTGCGGGTGATCGTGCCAAACTCGCGCTCCGTGACCTGGTAGAGCGGCAGCCACTGCACAAACACACCCCCCGGCGCGAGCCGCTTTCTGACGGTGCGGAAATGTTCGAGGCTGTAGAGGCTGCCCGCGCCGCAGCGGAACGGCACGAACAGGTCGGCGTTCACGATGTCGAACCGCTCCCCCCGCGCCGCCATCAGCTCGTGCCGCCCGTCGGCGCAGAGCACCGTGGCCCGCGGGTCGCGAAACAGCCCGCCGGTCGGGTCGTTGCCGGCTGGGCCGGCGATGTAGCGACGGGCGGCCTCGATCACCTCCGGCACCAGCTCGCAGGCCACCACCCGCCGCACCCGCGGAAACTGCGGATCGAGCGCGGCGCCGGCCGTGATGCCGGTGCCCATGCCGAGGAAAAAGAGGCTCTCCGCCCGCGGATAGGCCAGGAGCGGGATGGCGGCCTGCAGCCGCTCGACCGGCGCCGCCCCGGTCGAGCCGAGGCCGTAGTGGGAGTTGATCTGCAGCGACACGCCGTCGGGGCCGGCGAGCGCCGCCACGGTGCAGTCGCTCCCCTCCCAGGTTTCGAGCACCCGCCGCGGGCCCCGGAGCGGATCGCTGCCGAGAACGGGCAGCCGCGACGGGTCGAGGAGCGTGAACGCCAGCAGGAGCGCCGCGGCCGCCACGGCCCGCACCGCCACGCCCGTCAGGCCGCGGCCCGTCGGCAGCAGCAGGGCGGCTGCGAGATAGGCCGCCGCGATCAGCTGCATCGTCCGCCACATGCCGAACGCTTCGAGCAGCACGAACCCGCCCGCCAGCGAGCCCAGGATGGCCCCGATCGTGTTGGCGGCGGCGAGCGTTCCCAGGGCATCCCCGGCGGAGACCGTCCGCTGCTGCCCGAGCCGCATCAGAAACGGAAAGAGCGTGCCGAGCACGACCGCGGGCGGCCCGATGGCGGGCAGGGCCGTGGCGAAGATCAGCGCCACGTATTCTCCCCACGTGCCGCGCGAGGCGAGCACTTCGAGCGAGTTGGTGAGCCGCATCATGACGAAGGGCGTGAGAGCGACCGACGCACCGCCGGCGACGAGCAGCGAGGCGAGCACCCGCAGCGGCGGCTCGTCGAGCCGGGCGAGCCACGAGGCCACAAGCGCGCCCACCGCGAGGCAGGCGAGCACGACGACGAGGATCGCCGCGAACGTGTAGACGGAGTTCTCGAGCACCTGCGCAAACATCCGCGCCCACACGACCTCGAGGGCCAGCAGGCCGAAGCCCGACAGGAAGCAGAGCGGCAGCACGAACCACGGCGCGGCCGCGTCGGCCTCGGCCCCCGGTGCGGGTTTGGCTGCGGAGGCCGGCAGCGCCGGCGGCCGGCCGCGGCGCGGCCGGGCGGCGGGCGTGCGGCGGGCCGGCCGGATCGCCTCCGCGGCGGGTCGCGGTGGCTCGTCCACCGGATCGGCGGCATCCGGCGCGAGGAAGGCCGCGGCGGCCGCCGCCAGGGTCACGGCGATCGCCGCCAGGCAGGTGCCCGTGAAGCCGAGCTGCAGCGGCAGCCAGAAGCCGGCCGCCAGCGCTCCGCCGGCGGCGCCCAGCGTGTTGACGCCGTAGAGTCAGGCGGCGGTGGAGCCGAAGGCCGCGGGTCGACGCACGATGTGCTGGGCAACGACCGGAATCGTGCCCCCCATGAAAAAGGCCGGGGGGAAAACGAGCAGGAGGGCGAGAACCAGCCTCACCGGCAGAAGCCATTCGCGGGCGGCCACCGTGCCGGCGAGCCAGGGATAGATCGCCTCGAAGAGCGGCACGACCGCGAAGTGAAGGAGGGCGGTGATCGCGACTCCGGCTTCCAGCCCGGCCATGAGCCGCAGCGGCCGCGGCGCTGCGGCCGCCCGGCGGCCCCAAAACCGGCTCCCGGCCGCGAGGCCGGCGAAGAAGGCCGCGAGCGTGGCGGCGGCGGCCTGGGAAGTAGCGCCAAAGAGCAGGCCCGCCTGCCGCATCCACAGCACCTCGTACACGAGGCCTGCGAATCCCGAGGCGAACACGATCAGGGCAATGCGCATGGGAAGCCGGAGGATCGACCTCGGCTGTGGCTGGCCCACAGCCGAGGTCTCCCCGACGTTGCTACTTGGATTGCATCAGCTCGACCATGGCCTTGCCCATGGCCTCGCCGACGTCCATATACACCTCGGCATTGCCGCCGTAGTGGCCGTTGCCGCTGCCCCCCTGGGCCATGGGGTTGGTGTAGATCGTGGCGACGTTGCCCTTGAACTCCGGATGCTTGCCTTCCTTGCCATCGACGGCGAGCTGGCCTTCGAGCACCTTGCCGCCGTTGCCGCCGCTCCCCTTCACCGATTCGCCCATCGTGCCGAGGACGAACTTCGCGTTCGGGGCGTTGAAATCCTTGCGCAGGGCATTGATGAAGTTGACGAGGTTCTCCTCGTAGTGGGCGGCATGGACCGGATTCCCGGCGTCCTTTTCGCCCTGCCAGAAGAAGAAGCCCGCCACCTCGTACTTCGTCGCGTCGGGATAGTATTTGCCGAGTTCCTCGAGCACCTTCTTGGCGTCGCCCACGTCGTCGTCGTACTGTTTCCCGGCATACCATCCGATCGGCTTCGGCTCGGTGCCCGCAGCCCAAGAATCCGGCGAATCCTTGTAGCCGGCATACACCTTGCCGCCCTCTTCAAACCGCTTGCTGCCCGGGGGCAGGAGGTCCCAGCCGAGGCTGCGGTTGCCGATGCAGCTCTTGAGGATCAGCACCGGCGCGTCGATGGCGTCGCCCACGAACTTGGCGATGCCGAACTCCGGGCCGATCGTGCCCCCCTTGATGCCCATCCAGTCGTTGACCATCACGCCCTTGCCCTGCATCGTCCGCGTGAAGCGGACGTCTTGCCGCGGCACCCACGCCCCCGAGGCGTCCACGAGATAGCCATACTTGCCCTTGTTCTTGACGGCGTTTTCCAGCGACTTCTCGCCGCCGGCGATCTTGCCCATGCCGACCATGTTGGATTGGCCCATCAGGATGAACACCTGAACCGGCTTCGACATGTCGGCGGGCTTGTCGCCCCCGTCGGCCGCCTGGACGGCCCCGACCATGGCGATCGCGGCGACGATGGCAAACCCTCGCATCACGCTTTGCATGCTGACTTCCTTCTGGTGTGTGACCCGTTCAAAACCCATGGCGTTTGGCCGATGGCCAGCCTCCGCTTGGGGCGTCAACATACCGGGGGGCCCGCCTTCAACGCAAAAAGGCCGCCGGCCGTCGAGGGCCCCGGTGGGGGATGCCCGGGGGATTGGCGGGGATTTTTGAGAGCCTACCCGTCCGTTGAACGGTTTCTGGGTTTGGTTTACGATAAAACTCTAGGTCATTCAGGGTCACTTTTGTGGAGGGAACGATGTCGTCGCCATATGCCTGCCCCGCACCGAGAAGGCATTTTCCTAGGCAAGCCCCGACGGGCTTCACGCTCGTGGAACTTCTGGTCGTGATCGCGATCATCGGCGTTTTGGTCGGGCTGCTCCTGGTCGCCGTCAACGCTGCCCGTGAGGCGGCCGGCCGCAGCCAATGCACCAACAATCTCAAGCAGATCGGACTGGCGCTCCTCAATTACGCCGATAACAAACAAGTCGATGGCCTCCCTTACCTCCCGGCAGCCTCGTGGCGGCCGGAAGCGGCAGTGGGAAGCCTGCTATCCTACACGCGGAATGTGAGCAATCAGCTCGGCATCGACGGTGGCGGGTACAGTTGGATCGTGCAAATCCTTCCCTTCGCGGAAGAATTGGACGCATACGATCGGATCGGATTCCTGTCGAGGACCGCACCTTCGGGCACCGCACTCTGGGCCACGTACTCCGAGTTTTCGCTTTCAACCCGCACCGGCGGAAACACGAGAGGCCTGAAGTCCACTCCAGAAATCGACACGCTCATCCTGCCCTGGGGCACTTGCCCCGCCTGGGAATCCCGGACTAACAGGGCCGACAACTGCACCTACCGCGCAAATGCCGGCGGCAACAACGCAGGAACGCTGCTGAACGATGGCGCCTTTGCCAACATCGATTCCCGAACCGGGCCGGGCGCGAGCCTCGGACAGTTTCGGGACGGCACGACGAAGACTGCCTTGGTGTGGGAGCGATCTGATCTGAGCCTCGGCACGGAGTCGGCGTTTCACTCGGGCGGGGTCTTCAATGTGGGTTTTTACAACGCTGCGGCATCCGCCGTGGCTGGTAACCCCATTACGCTGACGCCCAAAGGCACGTCCTGGACGGAAACTGGGAGGTATTACGGCCCGAATCCGCTGTCGGATCATGCCAACGATGTCTTCGGCATCCTGATGGCCGATGGGTCGGTCTCTTTCATGGAATACAAGATCACCAACGGTGTTTTCAAGGCGCTCTGCACGCCGCGCGGAGCGGATTAATTTACCGGCATGACTCTTCCTGGCTGTTGCGATCCCATTCCACCAAACCAGAACGCGTATGGAGGCTTTCGTGGCAACGCTCATCTTCAATTGCGGCCCTTTTCGCCGTGCCAGGGTTCGTCGATCGGGCTTCACGCTGGTCGAAATCCTCGTCGTCATCGCGATCATCGGTGTCATGATCGCCCTGCTCCTGCCCGCCATTCAGCTTGCGCGTGAGTCGGCTCGGAAGTCGGCCTGCGGCAACAACGGTCGCCAGCTGGGGCTCGCCGTCAACAATTTCCTGAGCGCTAACGCCCGGTTTCCGGCCACTTCTGACGCGAAAGCCAAATACAACACCGACCAGAGAAGCTGGATCGTCGCCGTCATGCCGTTCATGGACATGGGCCAACAGTACGACGCCTTCATGACCGCGGGCACCGTGCCAACCGGGAAAATTTCGTCGCTGATCTGCGCGACGTCTGGGCCCTTCGCCCAGGAGCATGGATCAAACGTCACGTGTCTCAGCAACTGGGGGGCCGTGACGGGTGATTTGAATCAATACGGGGCGACGAGCTACAACGGCATTATCGCAAACGGCACGGATCCGTTGATGGTGAAGGACGGCCTGAGTTCCACGGCGCTCTTGGGCGAAATCGCCACCTGGAACAA
>CAZONY010000142.1:0-6443 GCA_964581215.1 uncultured Chitinophagaceae bacterium
GGCCCCCAAGAAGCTGAAGGTGTTCATCCTGGCGGGCCAGTCCAACATGGAGGGGTATGCACAAATCAAAACCTTCGATTACATCGGCGACGATCCTGCGACCAGGCCGCTGTTGAGGAGGATGCGGGGAGCCGACGGGAAGCCGACGGTGTGTCGCCACACATGGATCTCCTATCTGACCGGACTCGGCGACAAAGACTTCGTGCTCAATGGTCTCATGACCGCCGGGTACGGTTCGATGTGGGGAGTGGATCCCACCAAGCCCGGAGACAAAATCGGGCCCGAGTTTACCTTCGGCCTGACGATGGATGCGGCGATCAAAGAGCCGGTGCTCGTCATCAAGACAGCCTGGGGCGGCAAGAGCCTGCATACGGATTTCCGCCCACCGGGCGCGGGGCCGTATCAACTCAGTTCGTTCGAGGCCGAGCACTATCCGAAGCAGGAGGGGCCCGGCATCCCCAAAGACTTCGAGCAGTGGAAGGCCGAAAAGGCACAGGCCACCGGCCGCTATTACCGCCTGATGATCGAGCACGTGAAAAAAGTGCTGGCCGATCCGGGAAAGATCGTACCGGGCTACAAGGCCGCCCGGGGGTATGAACTTTCCGGGTTTGTCTGGCTCCAGGGCTGGAACGACCTCGTCGATGGGCACACCTATCCGGATCACAATTCCCAGCCGGATCGCTTCGACATGTATTCCGAACTGCTCGCGCAATTCATCCGCGATGTCCGCAAGGATCTCGACGCGCCTGCGATGCCCTTCGTGATCGGCGTGTTGGGCGTGGAAGGGCTGCACACCCAGAGGCCGTCGATCATCACCTTCCGGAAGGCGATGGCGGCGCCGGCGGCCCTGCCCGAGTTCCGCGGCAACGTCGTCGCGGTGGAAACCGCGCCGTTCTGGGCGGAAGAACTCGCCGCGATCGATGAAAAGCGGCAGAAGGTCGGTGACATGCGCTACCATCTCGACATCAAGCACAAGGACTATCCGAACGCCGATGGTCACATGACGACGGAGCAAAAAGACGAATACATCAAGAAATACGAGGCCGACCTGATCAGCCCGGCCGAGGCGGCTGCCTGGAATCGCGGCTTTTCGCATGCCGGCTATCACTACTACGGCTGTGCGAAGACCTTCGCGCAGATGGGCAAGGCCTTTGCAGAAGCCTTGCTGCCGTTTCAGAAATGATCACAGTCACGGCGGCCGATCGGAATCCGACGTGCGTTTTCAGGCTCTTTCCGGTGCACCATGAAATCACGACTCCTCTTCCTGCTTCCGGGAGCCCTCTTTCTTCTTGTCGGCCAGCTCGATGCTGGCGACGGCGGCGGTGATGGAGCGGGCTACTACACCGAAGAACTCATCTATGCCCTCCGCCCGGCCCCGACCGGCGAGCGGTTTTTCGGCGGCATCGGCGTGACGGGCCTCAACACGCGGATTTATCCGGGTGTGGTTCTCAAAGTGGAGGGGATGGTGCCCGGCTCACCGGCCGAGGGCAAGTTCGTCAAGGGCGAGATCCTCACGGGAATAAATGGCACCGCCCTCAAGGGCCTCAACCCGTTCGTCGTGATGGGCAACGCCCTCACCGAGGCCGAGGCCACCAACGGGCGGATGGTGTTTGATGTGACCTCGGCCGACGGCACGAGCCAGCGGCAGGAAACCGTCACGATTCCCGTGCTCGGTGCCTACAGCAAGACCTGGCCGCTGGGTTGCAAGAAGTCAAAACGCATCGTCAAGGAGGCCGCCGCCTTTTATGCCGATCCGAATAAATTCAACGAGGGCGGCATTCCGGGGGCCCTCGCCTGCCTGTTCCTGCTTTCCACCGGCGACGACCAGTATCTGCCGCGGGTGAAGGCCTATTTCGCTGCCTTTCCGAAGGACGTGCAGCAGATCGGCGATCACACCTGGAACAACGGCTACAACGGCATCGCCTGCGGTGAATATTACCTGCGGACCGGCGACAAGTCGGTCTTGCCGATCCTGCAATATTTCTGCGACGACGCGAAGGCCCGCCAGAAGTTCGGCTGCGGCTGGACCCACTGGGGGCATGACATCGCGCCCGGGTACGTGGCGGGGGGCCTGATGAACCCGGCCGGCGCCCAGGTGCTCACGACGCTCCTCCTCGGCAAGGAATGCGGTGTCAACGTCGATAAGGAGACCCTGCTCGGCGCGCTCCGCTTCTTTTATCGCTTTGCCGGTCGCGGCACGGTCCCCTACGGCGATCACCGCGGCGAAGGGGGCTTGGGCTCCAACGGCAAGGACGGCATGATCGCCGCCGCCATGCAGGTCGCCACGGGTGCCCGCGGCGATGTCAGCTGCTACGAGAAGGCCAGCCAGTGTCTGGCCCTGTCGATGATCGATAGCTATCCCCTGCTTGTGACGGGCCATGCCGACGAAGGTCGCGGCGACGGCATCTGGCGCGGGATCACCACCTCCTATCTGATGCGGGAAAAGCCCGCCCTCTACCGCATGTCGATGGACCGCCTCGCCTGGTGGCATGATCTGAGCCGCGAACCGGGCGGCAGCATCGGCATCGCGACGCTGACCTGGGGCGATGGCAAAGTCGGCTCTTCCGGTCCGGGCATGGGGCTGTCGTACACCGCGCCGCTCAAGACGCTGCGGATTACCGGCGCTCCGCGGTCGAAGCACTCGAAAGCCTACACCCTGCCTGAGAACCCCTGGGGCACGGCGGCCGACCGGGCCTTTCTCTCGATCGACCACAACCCGAAATACCTCGACTACGGCGCGCCGGAGCCCACCCATGTTCCTTTTCATGCGCTGGGGAACGGCTACCAGGGGCCGGCACAAGACCTCAAGAGCCTGCCCCGTGAAACGCTGCTGAAAAACATCCATCACCGCAACTACCTGATTCGCACGCAGGCGGCGAAGGGCCTGCGCGAGGTCGGCGGCTTCGACGATCTAGAAAAACTCCTTCGCGACCCCGACCCGCGGCTCCGCCGTGCGGCCCTCGATGGCCTGGTGGACTACAACTACTGGTTTGGCATCGGCCGCAACCCGGTCACGACGGAGCAGCTCACGCCGGCGATGCTGGAAAGCATCACCGCCATGCTCTCGGATCCCGAGGAGGCATGGTGGGTGGTCGATGCCGCGTTGATGGCCCTGAAGTTCGCCTCGCCGCAGGACATCCAATCACGCCTCCCGCTGATCCTGCCCTGGACGACCCACTCCGACTGGTGGCTGCGGGAATCCGCCTTCAAGGCTCTGACGGGGCTGGAGCGAGACGAGGCCCTGTATCTCGACATCCTGCCCACGCTCCTGACGATGACGACCCGCGAATACCACACCTTCCCGCGGGCCGGCATGACCAATCATCTCAAGGGCGTCTTGCAGCAAAAAAAGCCCGACAGTCCCATCGGCAAACTGATCGTGGCGGGGCTCGGCAAGGCCATCGAAACGAGTGAGATCAAGAGCGGCGACCGGGCGGCGGAGGGCGCACACAACGTGTTTGAGGCGGTCATGGCATGCCTCGAGGCCGATCCCGGCAACGCCGTGGCGTTGGCCCGGTTGGTCGCGGAGCGGATCGCGGATTTGAACACGGAGCAATTGATCGACATCCTGGCAGCGCCGCAGGCACGGCCCGAGCGCGGGGTCATGCAGGGCCTCTTTACCAACCTCGACAAACTGTCGCCCGACCAACGTGCCGAACTCATCGACATTCTCGCCACGGCCTATCGCCAGGAATGCGTCAGGCGGATGAATGCGGGGGAGCGTGGAAATCAGGCGCTGCTGACGACGACCATCGAACTCACCAGGCTGAAAAATCCCGATGCCGGCTGGAAACCTGTCGGCACGCCGCCCCGCGCGGAGCAGGTCTGGCGGTTTACGTCATTCGATCCGCTGACCGAGAAAGACCGGCTGCATCCCCGTGAGGGGAGGCGGTTTCGTGACATCGAGTTGCCGGCGGAATTGAAGGGCTGGCAGGAGCCCGGGTATGACGACAGCGCGTGGCGCCAGGGGGCCGCCCCCATTGGCATCGGCAAATGTGAGGCGGGCGGCATCTCGTTCGCCAATCGGTCTGAGTGGGGCCAGGGCGAGTTCATCGTGATGCGCACCACCTTCGAGGTGGAGGCCCTCGATTTTGATCTCTACAGGCTGAGCATTCTCGCGCGGCAGGGCTACCGCGTGTTTCTCAATGGGCACGAGATCACCGCCTATGGGTGGTGGCAGACCATGCCGTGTTACGCGAGTTGGGCTCTGGGGGCGGGCCAACACCTCAAGGTCGGCAGGAATGTGCTGGCCGCGTATGGCAACGTGGAATACGACCAGAAGACCCAGGAGCCGCGGGGCCAGATGGACCTCTCCATCGAGGGCCTCAGGCTGGCGGATCTGCTGGAGCCGCGCTGACCGGTTTGCGGACGCGGAGCCAGGGTGTCGCCTTCGTGCCGATCGGGCGGGAAAGGAATCACGTCGCAGGCTTTGTCAGGATCGCTCCCCCGCTTGCGTGTCGGGAGTGGCGTGGTGGCTGGCGGGCCGCATCATCCGCCGGTATTCAGCCGGCCCCACCCCGGTTTTCTGCTTGATCAACTCGTGAATCTGGACGAACTTCGTCATCCCGACCGTGAGAGCGATTTCCTTCACCAGCATCGTGGTGTTGACGAGCAGGTGGCGGGCCCGTTCAAACCGCAGGTCGCGAATGATGTCGCAGGCCGTCCGGTGGCAGCCGTCTTGAAACCGTCGGTCCAGCGTCCGGCGCGACACGCAAAACCGTTTGGCGAGCGCGGCCGGGGTGAGCGGCTTGTCGAGATTGGCCTCGATATGCCGCAGGATCGATCGCACGAGCTCGTCGCTCACCGGAAACAGGTCGGTGGAATCGCGGGCGATGACGCCGGCCGCCGGCACCCGGATGGTGCGCGGCTTCGTCTTCGGCCGCCGCATCATCTCGTCGAGCAGATCGGCCGCGGTCCAGCCGATCTGCGTATAGGAAAGATCGACGGCCGTGAGCGTGGGCTTGAGCAGGCTGCAGATCAGGGGCTCGCCGTCGGCATCGACGATGGCGACATCCTCTGGCACCCGTAGCCCGAAGGCATGCAGTTCCTCGCAGAAATAACGGCTCATCGCCACCGATCCGCTGCAAAATAGCGCCAGTGGCTTGGGCAGGCCGCTGACCCACCGGTCAAACCGGTCGATGAACGCGTCAGACAGGATCGGCATGACGGTGTTCAACTCGACCGGAAGCTGGGCGACGGAGAGCCCGGGCCGGGCTTTCTCGATCACGCGGCAGAAGCTGTTTCCGGCGTCCGAGTCGATGATCTGGTCGGAGGTGTAGATGCAGCCAAACGACGAGAAGCCGCGCAGGAGCAGGCAGTCGGCGGCCAGCGTGCCGATCGACTTGCCGTCGGGATACACCCCAGCCAGCTTCGACGCCACGGGCGACCCCTGCCAGACGTTCACGACCGGCACGCCCTGCTTGCGGGCGGCCGCCGCGAGGGCCGGCGTGGCCCGGGCGATCACGCCGGCGTAGCGGCCGAGTCGCCGGCCGGGCTCGTGGACGATCTTCTCGTCGATCCGAATGTCCCAGGTGCCGTGGGCATCGACCCAATTGTGGATGCCCGCCAAAATATCGAGATGCCGCCGCGCGGGAAAATCCAAGTCAATCGCGATGGCGACGAGAGGGCGAGCCATGGGGCGTTGCCAGGGGCGATGGATTAGCGGCGATGGATTGGCGGCGATGGCACTGAGAGCAGCCGGCCTTGGCCAGATTATAAAAGCACGTGGCTTTCAGGGCAAACTGCCCCAGGGGGCGGACGGCGTCCGCCGCCGCACGTGGCAGGCCGGTGGCGACCATCGCATGGCGTGGCGTGACAATCGTGACGGCTCAGGCGGCTTCCCACGAAAAAAAGGGACCCAAGCGATGTAGCGGACTCGACTGATCGGTCCTTACGACCTGATGATTGCCGCCCACGCCAAGGCGATTGACGCGGTGCTGGTGACGGACAACCTCAAGGAGTTCGGTCGGATCGAAGGGCTCAAGATCACAAACTGGCTCAACACGTCCTGATGCCCGAATTGTGGCTGTCCTCGTCCTGCCAACGGCCAGCAACGCAGCCATGCGACCACGCTAGCGGCCATGCTTTCACCGCGGGATTTCTACGACCGCCTTCGCGTGTAGCCCTCACCAAAGGACGCGCCGGTGTGGCTTCTCCCGGCGGATTGTGCCTGTCTTTTCCTCGACTTTTTCCGGTCAGATGCTCTCCTGCGGCTCGAGCTTGACGTGTTTGCGTTTTGCAAATATTCTCGATGGGTGCCCCTGGGTATGCCGATGCATATCATTGCTCGACCCGCGATCGCTTCCGCGCAGCAGCGTTACCCGACAGCTCGCTCGTGGCTCGATGCGTGGTGGCGGATTGCGAGCAAATCGCGGTGGACGAGCCTAGACGATGTGCGTCGTGTGTACCGCGATGCGGATGAAGTTGGGCAATGCCTGGTTTTC
>CAZONY010000143.1:0-3082 GCA_964581215.1 uncultured Chitinophagaceae bacterium
GCCGGCAAGGCGGTGGCCTTCGCCGAGGCGCTGCGGCCGGAGTTCAAGGAGTACGCGACGCGCGTCGTGGAGAACGCGCGGGCGCTCGCCGCGAGCCTCGCCTCCGGAGGGGTGCGTCTGGTGAGCGGCGGCACCGACAACCACCTCATGCTCGTCGACGTCACGCCGCTGTCCATCGGCGGCAAGACCGCCGAGCAGGTGCTCGACCGCTGCGGCATCACCTGCAACAAGAACATGATCCCCTACGACGAGCGGAAGCCGATGGATCCCTCGGGCATCCGCCTGGGCACCCCGGCGCTCACGACGCGGGGTATGGGGGTCGATGAGATGAAGCGGATCGCCGCGTGGATTCTGCGGGTGCTCCGCTCGCCGGAGGACACGGCGGTGATCGGCACGACGCGGCGCGAGGTGGCGGAGCTGGCGGAGCAGTTTCCCGTTCCGGCGGCGCGGCTTCTCGAGCCGGTGGCCTGATGGCGAGGAGCGCCCGCGGATCGCGCGTCGTGCGGGTGGGCCTCGTGCAGTCGGCCTGCACGGCCGACCGCGAGGCCAACATCGCGCAGGCGCTGGCCGGCGTGGCCGAGGCGGCGACCGGCGGGGCGGAGGTCGTCTGCCTGCAGGAACTCTTCGCCGGTGAATATCCCTGCCAGAGCGAGGACCACGGGAGATTCGCCGAGGCGGAGCAGGTTCCCGGCCCCCTCACCGACCGGCTCGCGGCCGCGGCCCGCGCGCATGGCGTCGTGCTGGTGGGGAGCGTGTTCGAGCGGCGAAGCCCCGGGCTCTTCCACAACACCGCCGTCGTCTTCGATGCCGACGGATCGACCGCGGGCGTCTACCGGAAGATGCACATCCCCGACGACCCGCACTACTACGAGAAGTTCTACTTCGCGCCGGGCGACACGGGATTCATGAACGTGCCGACGAGCCGCCTGCAGATCGGCCCGCTCGTCTGCTGGGACCAGTGGTATCCGGAGGCGGCCAGGCTCACCGCGATGGCCGGCGCGGAGGCGCTCTTCTATCCGACCGCGATCGGCTGGCTCGACGGCGAGGAGACGCTGCACCGGGAGCAATACGAATCCTGGGACGCGATGCTCCGCAGCCACGCCATCGCCAACGGCGTGTTCGTCGTGGCCGTGAATCGCACCGGCCGCGAGGGGCCGCTACGGTTTTGGGGGGCGAGCGTGGTCTACGCGCCCAACGGGCAGCCGATCGTGAAGGCCGGGCATGACGCCCCGGAGACGCTCGTCTTCGAGTGCGACCTCGACCGCATCGAGTGGTCGCGGACGCGGTGGCCCTTCTTCCGCGACCGGCGGATCGATGCCTACGGGGGCCTCCTCGAGCGCTGGGGGAGCTGACATGACCGCCTCCCCGACGCCCGCCGAACTCGGCTACCGGCTGCCGGCCGAATGGGAGCCGCACGCTTCCACGTGGCTGGCCTGGCCGCACCGCCGGGCGACGTGGCTCGGCGACTTCGCGCCGATCCCGGAGGTGTTCGCCCGCGTGGCCCGGTTGCTGGCGCCGCACGAGCCGGTGAAGGTGATCGCCTCGGGGGCCGCACTCGACGAAGCGCGACGGCATGTGGGCGACGTCGAGGGGGTCGAGTGCATCGACGTTCCCACGAACGACTCCTGGCTGCGGGACACGGGGCCGGTGTTTCTCCTGCCGCGCGGTGATTGTCCGCTCCCGGCCGCGGCGGTGGCCTGGGGCTGGAACGCGTGGGGAGGCAAGTATCCGCCGTGGGATGACGATGCGCAGGTGGCCCGGGCGGTCGCCGATCGGCTGGGCCTGCCCGTGTTCGAGCCGGGAACGGTGCTCGAAGGCGGGGCGATCGAGACCGATGGTGACGGCACGCTCCTGGTCAACGAGCGGTGCGTCATCGACGAGAAGCGCAACCCGGGCCTGTCGCGAGACGCCATGGAACGGACGTTCATCGAGCAGCTCGGCGTGGAACAGGTGATCTGGCTGGGCGGGGAGCTCCAGGGCGACGACACCGACGGCCACATCGACCAGCTGGCGCGGTTCGTGGCTCCGGGGCATGTCGTCGCCGCGCGGCAGCCGGATCGCGGCGATCCCAATCATGCGTCGCTGGAGAAAAACCTCGCCCTTCTCGGACGCGCGACCGACGCCCGTGGTCGGCCGCTCCGAGTGACGCCGATCGACATTCCGCCGCGGTTCGCGTTCGAAGGGGTGCAGCTCCCGGCCAGCCATCTCAATTTCTACGTGGCCAATCATGGCGTGCTCGTGCCGATCTTCGACGCGGCCACCGATGATGCCGCCGTGCGGATCCTGGCGGAGTGTTTTCCGGGGCGCCGCATCGAGCCGGTGGCCTGCCACGAACTGGTCCGGGGCCGCGGGGGCCTCCACTGCATCACCCGCGACCAGCCGGTGTGGCCGGCGTAGGCCGGGAAAAGAGGGCTGCTTTTGGCCTTGCCGGCAGCCCGCCGGTTCGCGACCATCCCGCTCCGTTCCCGGGCCTCCGGCCGGGCAGTTCGAGGAGGGTTCGCAGCATGGAACAGATGGCGACGGCCGCGCAGGGGCTGATGGCACTGCTCGCGCGGCTGATGATGGTGGCGATTTTTCTCGCCAGCACGCTGGGCAGCAAGGTGCCGCGGTTCACCGAGACGGTGTCCCTGATGCAGGGGCAGGGCATTCCCAATCCGCGGATGATGCTCTTCGGCGCCATCGGCCTGATCCTGATCGGCAGCCTGTCGCTGGCCACGGGCGCCTGGACCCGCATGGGGGCCGCCTTCCTGGCCGTGTTCCTCGTCGTGGCCACCTTCTACTTCCACGACTTCTGGGTGTTTCAAAATCCCGTCGAGCGCGAGGCGCAGATCATCCACTTCCTGAAGAACGTCGCCATCTGCGGCGGACTCTTCAGCCTGATGGCCTTCGGCGGCGGACCCTGGAGCGTCGATGGCTGGATTCAGGCCCGCCGCGAGGAAGCGGAGGCCGGCGGCGGCACGGCCGCCCGCGCCAAGGGTGGCGATGGCACTCAGCAGAAACGGGCGGCGTGACGGTGCTCGTTGACGGTGGAACCAGCCCTCGGCTTGGCGGCATCCTGGTGCGCCGCATAGGCCGCGAACAG
>CAZONY010000143.1:3182-6414 GCA_964581215.1 uncultured Chitinophagaceae bacterium
TGGAACCAGCCCTCGGCTTGGCGGCATCCTGGTGCGCCGCATAGGCCGCGAACAGTGCCACGCGACGGTCGGCGGCATCAGGCGTTCCCATCACGCTGATCACCGTGGACCGTCGGGCGGGATCGGCGCCGAACGTCAGCTGCAGCTCGTAGACCCCGGTCGAGCCGCTCCGGCCTGATCCGGCCAGCGTGGTGCGGTAGACGTGGTTGCCGTAGCCGGAGATGCCGACGTAGTACGTGCCGGATCGTCGTGCCGTGAACGAAACGTAACTGTCGAAGGATCCGCCGAAATCGTCGTTGGCCGCCACTTGGCGGCCCCGGGAGTCGAACAGCCGCAGGTAGCTGTCGAGCGAGGAGCCTCCTGAAAGTCCCTGGGCGTCGATGTCGACGACGAACCGCTGCCCGGCCCGCAGTGAGACGCGGTAGAGGTCCACGTCGCGGCCGGCGTAGGCGGTGTCGCCGACGATGCCGGAGATGCGTACGAAGCCCGATGCGTTCCCGATCACCGCGGCCGAGCGGAGCGTGTCGCCGACATCGACGATGTCGCTCGGGGGAGGATCGTCGGGCGGGTCACTGGGGGGCGGGTCGGCAGGCGGGTCACCAGGGGGCGGATCCACGGGAGGATCGCTGGGGGGCGGATCGCTCGGCGGATCCGCGGTGGGTGGGCTGGCGATGGCTCCGAGGGCGGCGGCCACGTTGAGCAGGCCGCCGGTCGCCACACGGCCGGCCAGGGCCGGCGCGGGCACGGCGGTTGAGAGCACCGCGGAACGCAGTTGGGCGGCCGTGGCCTGCGGGTTGGCGGCAGCCAGGAGCGCGATCGCGCCCGTGACGTGCGGCGTGGCCATCGAGGTACCACTGTACGCGGCATAGGCGTTGCCCGGAACGGTCGAGTAGATGCTCGACCCGGGAGCGCCGATATCGACGCTCGTCGCGCCCCAATTCGAAAAACTCGCCAGTTGATTGGTCCGCGTCGTGGCTGCCACGCTGATGATCGCGTCGCTGGTGTAGCTCGCCGGATAGGACGGACTGGCGTTGTTGTCGGTGGCCTCGTTGCCGGCGGCCGCCACGAAGAGGATGCCCGCCCGACCGCCGGCCTCGATGGCGTCGCGGAGGGAGGTCGAGAACCCGCCGCCCCCCCAGCTGTTGTTGGTGGCGACGATGTTCACGCCGAAGTCGCGCCGCATCCGCGTGGCATAGTTGATCGCCGCGATCGCGCCGCTCGTCGAGCCGCTGCCGGAGCCGGAGAGGAACTTCAACCCCATGATCGACACCTGCCAGGCGACACCGGCCACGCCGGTGCCGTTGTCACCGACGGCGCCGATCGTGCCGGCCACGTGGGTGCCATGGCCGTTGTCGTCCATCGGGTCGCCATCCCGGTTGACGAAGTCGTAGCCGAAGACGTCATCGACGAACCCGTTGCGGTCATTGTCGATCCCGTCGCCGGCGATCTCGCCGGGGTTCTGCCAGGCGTTGGCCGCCAGATCACGATGGGTGTAATCAACGCCCGTGTCGATGACGGCCACGACGACGCTCCGCGAGCCGGTCGTCGTGTTCCACGCTTCGGGGGCGTCGATGTCGGCATCGACGACGCCGCCCGACTGGCCGACGTTGTGGAGGCCCCACAGGCTTCCGAACGAAGGATCGTCGGGGAGGGCCGTGGGGGCGATGGCGAAGTCGGGCTCCACGGAGGTGACGCCCGCGACCGCCTGCGCCCAGCCGAGCACGTCGGCCGTGCCCGCGCCGGGAGTGACGAGGCTGTAGAAGCCCTCGCCCAGCGGGTTGGCACGCCAGCCGGAAGTGGCCGCGAGCGCCGCCGGGCCGAGGTTGCCCGAAGAACGCACGATCCAGGAGTCGGCGTACACGGTGACGGCCTGCCCCTGCCAATCGATCTGCCTGGTCAGGGACGCCGCGGCGAACACCGGATCGGCCGACATCACGGCACGGGGTTCGAGCGACTCGAACGACGGGGCGAAGGAACGACGACTGGGGGTGGTCCGCCGGAAGCCGCCGGCCGAGACCCGGGGAGAGCGCGGTGCCATGTGTGGCGCCTTTCCTACTGGTCGCCGACCGGCCCCTGACTCCGGCCGACGCTGGTTGAAGCCGGCTTTTCGCCGACCCCTGGATTATAAGGTCCCGCCAATCGCAGTCCAGCCATTTGTCGGCGACCAGCGGAGACCGCACAATGCCATCCTTGAAGTTCGTCTTCTGGACGCGGGTTCCGACAGCAAGAAACGGCGTGGTATGGTTTTTCCCATCGGTGACGACAATAGCGACCGGCGGGTTTTTCCGGCCGTGACGATCGCCCTGTTGGTCGCGAATGTCTTCGTGTTCGTCGTGCTCCAGGGCATGGGGCAAAACGAGAACTTCACGATGGCCTACGTGCAGGTGCCGGCGGAGATCATTTCCGGACGCGACATCGTGACCGAGCCGTCGATCCGCGACGTCAACGTGCAGGGGCAGGTGATCGAGATTCCGGTGCCGGGGCTCCAGCCGACGCCGATTCCCGTCTGGTTCACGCTGCTCACCGCGATCTTCATGCACGGCAGCATCATGCACCTGGCCGGCAACATGTGGTTTCTGTGGATTTTCGGCGACAACATCGAAGACGACATGGGGCACGTGAAGTACCTGATCTTTTACCTCGCCACGGGGATCATCGCGTCGCTGGCCTTCGTGGCTCTCAACAGCACCGGCGAGGCCGCCCTCACTCCCTGCCTGGGCGCCTCGGGAGCGATCTCCGGCATCCTGGGCGCCTACCTCGTGCTCCATCCCCAGCGTCGGGTGAGCGTGATCCTGCTGCGGATGATGATCGACGTGCCGGGCTATGTGGCCGTGGGAATCTGGTTCCTGTTCCAGCTCGTCAGCGGTTTCTTCGACGCCAACGCCGGCGGGGGGGGAGGGGTGGCCTATTCCGCCCACGTGGCCGGCTTCGTGGCGGGCATGATCCTGGCCAAGCCGATGAGTTTCGGCCATGTCCGGGAGGAAGCCGACCCGCTCATGGTGATCCGTCGCCGCGTGCCGTAGCGTCGGGTGGCTCGATTGGACGGCCCCGATCGGCCGACTATGAATAATGGGTTAGCGGAGGCCTTGCCATGGTAGGAACAGCGGTCGAGCAGACGGAGGTGGTCGTCGTCGGCGGTGGGCCGGCGGGGGCCACGGCAGCCACCCTCATCGCGAGGCGGGGTCGGCGGGTCGTGCTCCTGGAGCGGGAGCGGTTTCCGCGGTTCCATGTC
>CAZONY010000144.1:0-6333 GCA_964581215.1 uncultured Chitinophagaceae bacterium
GTGAGCGTCTTCGACCACGGCCTCCTCTACGGCGACGGCGTGTTCGAGGGGATGCGGGCCTACGGCGGCCGGGTGTTCCGCATGCAGGAGCACCTCGACCGTCTCTGGCACAGCGCCCGCGCCATCGCCCTCGAGATCCCCACCACGAAGGCGGCGCTCGCCAAGGCGGTCGACGAGACGGTCGCCGCCAACGGCCTCCCCGACGGATACATCCGGCTCGTGGTCACGCGCGGCTCCGGCACGCTCGGCCTCGACCCGAACCGGACGCGCGATCCGCAGGTGATCGTGATCGTCGACACGATCGCGCTCTACCCGCGCGAGCACTACGAGCGCGGCCTGCGGATCGTGACCGCGGCGACGCAGCGTTCGCATCCCGCGGCGCTCTCGCCGCGGATCAAGTCGCTCAACTACCTCAACAACATCATGGCCAAGCTCGAGGGGCTCCAGGCCGGCTGCGTCGAGGCGCTGATGCTCAACCACAAGGGCGAGGTGGCCGAGTGCACCGGCGACAACATCTTCGTCGTCCGCTCCGGCGTGCTCCTCACGCCTCCTCCCGATGCCGGCATCCTCGAGGGCATTACCCGCAACGCCGTCATGGAACTGGCCCACACGGCCGGCATCGACTGCCGCGAGGCTACGCTCACCCGGCATGATCTCTACACGGCCGACGAGTGTTTTCTCACCGGCACGGCGGCCGAGGTGATCCCCGTGGTCGATATCGACGGCCGCATGATCGGCTCCGGTATTCCCGGCCCGATCACGAACCGACTCATCCGCGACTTCCACGCGCTCGTCCGGGCGTGAAGCTCGCAGGCTGATGGCCGTCACTTTCTCGGCCGTTCCTCGTCGCCCATCGCGGTTTGCTTCACGCAAAACACGGCATCCTGCCGTTTTTGCTTGGCGACCTCCGGTCGCCGGAGATGCGCATCGCTCCAGCGATGCCGTCACTTTCTCGGCCGTTCCTCGTCGCCCATCGCGTCGTACCGCGAGACGTAGTCAGGCTGTCGGGCACGGATGACTTCGGCCTCGTATTCCCCCACCACCCGCTTCTGGATCAACTCCCGGCAGGAGGCGTTGATCGGATGGGCGATGTCGGCGTAGAGACGCACCCGGCCCTCGTCGTCTCGTGGGGGACTGCCCTCGCCGAGTTTCCCGCCACATTGGTTGCAGTAGCCGGCCCGCAGCGGATTCTTGAATCCGCAGCCGTGGCAGTGCGAGCAGAGCTTGCGGCTGGGCATCGCCACGAACGGCCCGCTTGGACCGCCGATCAGCTTCAGATCGCGAACGACGAAGGCTCCGTCGATCGTGATCGAGCAGAATGCCAGCAACCGCTCGGCCGCATTCTCCACGAGCTTGATCCGCACCTCGGTGATTTCCATCGCTCCCCCTCTCGACCGGCCGTCTCGGCTCAGGCGCACAACCTCACGGGAAAGACCCCCTGCCACCCCATCGACTCCATGCGGGCGGCGAGGTGACGGGCCTCGGCGGCCGTGCGGGTGATCGCAAAGCAGGCGCTGCCGCTGCCTGTAAGCAACGGGTGCACGGCGCCCGCCCGCCGCAGGTCGCCGAGCAAGCGATCGACCTCCGGACAGAGCACCCGCGCCGGGGCCTCGAGCTCATTGTGCATGAGGGGAATGGCGGTCCGCAGGCCGCCGCGGATGGCCATCGCCAGCCGCGCGGCCTCGCCGCGGCGGGAGGGATTCGGATGGCACTCCCGGTAGACGGCCGCCGTCGATAGGCTGGTGCCCGGCTTCACGATCACCGCCGGCAACGGTGGGATGCCTGCGATCGGCTCCACCCGCTCACCGCGACCGGTGACCACGGCCGGCCCGCCGGAGAAGAACCAGGGCACGTCGCTGCCGATCGTCGCCCCGATCGCTGCGAGCCGCTCCACCGGCCAGCCGAGTTCCCACGCGTCGGCGGCCGCCTGCAGCACGGCCGCGGCATCGCTCGAGCCTCCCCCGAGCCCGGCACCGGAGGGAACCTGTTTGAGAAGGTCGATATCGAGACCACGATCGACGACGCCGGCCTCACGAGCCAATGCTTCCGCCGCGCGGCACACGAGATTTTCCGGCCCCGTCGGCACGTCGCCCGAACAGGCCGGTTCAAGGCGGGCGAGCCTCCCGCCCTGCCGCACCCGGAGCCTGATGCCGGGCGTCGGCGTCGGCGCGACGTGCAGCGTATCGTGCAACGTCACCGGCACCATCAAGGATTCGATATCGTGGTAGCCGTCGGGGCGACGGTCGAGGACGGCCAGCGAGAGGTTGATCTTGGCCGGGGCGTGGATCGTCACAGTCGGTTTTGAAAACACCCTGACCGACGAAACCGCCGATTCACTGATCTGCTGCATCGGGAAGCGACCCGGCCGGTACCCAATCCCCTCTCCATCCAGATGAGGAGATTACCGATCGAAAGACGCAGGGTCAACGGGCGACTACCGCCAGGTGGCGACGAATGCCACCGTCCCCAAGGCCAGCACGAGGCCGATCGCCACCAGCACGGCCAGCAGCACGGAAATGCTTCGCCCGGCCCACAGATCGTCCGTGATCATCTCCGCCCGGTCCGTCTTCGCGAACGACCGGTTCCAGACGGGAAAAGCCCGCTCGTCGTAAACCCAGGCGGTGCGTTCCTCGAGGCGTTGCTGGTTCATGGCGATCGATCCGGGGCCGAAAAACAGGGGTATGATTGGGTCAGGTCCCTGAAATGTAGATCGCGGCCACCGGAGATGCCAGTGGCGGCGTTCCCCTCCCATGCTACACCTTCTCGAACCCGACGTACCACTGGCGGCCTGGCTGGCCGACCGCGGCCAGCCCGCCTGGAGGGCCGGCACCATCCGCCGCTGGCTTTTCGCAGGCCGCACGGAATCGTTCGCCGGCATGACCGACCTGCCGAAGGGGCTGCGGGACGATCTGGCCCGTGACTTCACGCTCTGGACGACGACGATCGCCCGGCACCACCAGGCCGACGACGGCACGGAAAAGCTTCTGCTGCAATTGCACGACGGGCAGCGAATCGAGTGCGTCATGCTGCGCGACGGCGACCGACGCACCGTCTGCATCAGTTCGCAGGTGGGCTGCGCGATGGGCTGCGTCTTCTGCGCCAGCGGCCTCGACGGCGTGGTCCGCAACCTCACCGCCGGCGAGATCGTGGAGCAGCTCCTGCGCCTGGTGCGACTGCTGCCCCCGGAGGAGCGGATCAGCCACGTCGTCGTGATGGGGATGGGGGAGCCACTGGCCAATCTCGATCGGCTGCTGCCGGCGCTCGCCGAGGCGCAACGTGCCGACGGCCTGGGGATTTCACAGCGCCGCATCACCATCTCCACCGTCGGGCTGCCGACGGCGATCGACCGGCTCACGGCAGAGAACCCCGGCTACCATCTCGCCGTCTCGCTCCACGCGGCCGATGACGATCTCCGCACGCGGCTGGTGCCCGTGAACAAGTCGATCGGTCTGGCCGACATCATGGCTGCGGCCGATCGCTACTGGGAGGCCTCGGGCCGGAGGCTGACGTTCGAATACGTCCTTCTCGGGGGCGTCAATGACTCGGCCGCCCATGCCACGGCCCTGGTGCGACGTCTCGGTGGCCGCGCGGCGCTCGTGAACGTCATTCCCTACAACGCCGTGGCCGGCCTCCCCTGGCAGGAGCCGACGGCGACCGCCCGGGAGCGGTTCCTGGCCGTGCTCCGCGACGCCGGGGTGAATGTGCAGGTGCGGCGACGGAAGGGCTCCCGCATCAACGCCGCCTGCGGCCAGCTCCGCCGGCTGGAGGGCACCGCCGCCTACAGCCAGCCCAGCAGCAGTACGAGCCCGAGCACGAGTCCGAGCACGGCGCCCATCCACACCATCCAGTGAATCATGGCCAGCTGGATCTCCTCGCCGTCCTCGTGGTGGGTGGCGGCGAACACGAAACTCGCCAGCGCGAGCAGCGGCAGCCCGAAGAACACGCCCGGCACCGCCTCCACGACGGAACCGAGCAATGGCATCACGACCGACAAGGGCACCACCAGATCCGTCATCACGAGGACTCCTTTTCTTTCTCGCTCTCCTTGCCACCCGCACTCATCGGCCCGGCCCAGGCGTCGAACACCACGAGCATGTTGAGCATCCCGGCCAGCATGGTGTACAGCGTGCCGATGTCGTAGAACCGCCCGAGTTGATACTGCCAGATCGCGAGCTGGTCGCCCCGAAACTGCTTGAGCGGCGGGCGGTCGAAGAAGTCTTCGGCCTCGATGGCCGGCTCCGTGGCCGCCAGCCGCGCGGCATACCGGGCCGAGACAAACTGCCGCGTCCGCACCGGAGGGGCGAACCATTGGCTGGCCCCGAACGGCTCCCGCCGCGGCCCCTCGAGCAGCCGCGCCTGCACGAAGGCGGGGATCGCCGCGGCGCCGATGCCGGCCTGCCCGATGAAGGCCACCCGCCTGTCCCCCGGCTGCCACATCCAGAAGACGACGCGGCCGCCGCCGATCCACCAGCCGAGGAGGAACGTGCCGAGGATCGAGGCCATGAACAGCCAGCCCTTCAGCCGGCGTCCCTGGTAGAGGTGCCCGAGGCCGGGCACGAGCCAGCCAAGCGCCGCCGCCAACGCCGGATTGCGCAGGTCGATCGCGGATCCGTCGTCGGGTGAAACGGCCACGATCCGCGGTGTCGAAGCAGCTGCGGATCGGGATGAAGCCGACGTGGTCACGATGGGAAGGGCTGCTCCGGCTGCGATGCCTGCTGGACGACCGACGCAGTGTACGGCACCGTGCAGCCGGCTGCCATGACCCTGCGGCGCCATCGACCCGTTCCGCGCGCCGGCCGCAGGGTTTGCGCGATGCGCAAGGACGGTCGCTCAGCCCCAGAGCTTCCGCACCACCCGCACCCGCGGTCGGGCTTCCGTGGACGGCTCCGCATCGACCCGATGGGCTCCACCCGACCGACCGGCATCGGCCGCGAGTTCCCGCCAGACGCTCTCGATGACCGAAGCGTCGATGCGGTCGAGGCCTTCTCCCGCGGCAGCGACGGTCGCCAGATGGGCCAGGTGGGCCACCTGCCGAGGGACGCCTCTCGCAAACCGCGCGATCGTGCCGATGGCGTCGGCAGAAAAGCCGTCGGCCGCGGCCCCCACGCGGGCCAGCGACCGCGCGATGAACGCCGACACGTCCGCCTCGTCCCACGGCCCGAGTTCCACCCGCACCGCCGCGCGACCGCGAATCGCCTCGGGAATCCGCTGCAGGCCGGCCGGCGTCGCCGTGGCGATCACCGCCGTCCGCGCGAAGAGAGGCTCCCCGGCGCCGACGAGCCGGGCGACGCCGTCGATGGCGTCGTTCGGGGCCTGGTCGAGATCATCGACGAGGATCACCGTCGGCCGCTCCATGAGCGTGTTTTCCCGCAGCCTGTTCTCGAGCTTGAGCCATGGACGCAACGGCTCGGCCCGGGACCGCGGATCGAGCGGCAGCCGGGCCAACAGCAGGTCGATCCAATCTCCCGGGGTGAGGCCGCGAAGCGAGAGCGCTGCGACTTCGGCACCGAGCCCTGCCAGCCGCCGCACCGCCACGGCCGCCAGGTGGCTCTTGCCGATCCCCTCCTCGCCGGTCACCACCGCGAACCGCTGCCGTTGCTCGACGAGCCATTCCAGCCGCGCGAGCGCCTCCTCCTGCGGGCCACCGCAGAAAAACGTCGCCGGCTCGATCGATCCGGCGAAGGGGGGCGAGGAAAAACGCCAGCGGTCTCGTACCATGGAGGGAAGTGTAGAAGGATGGTCGCGTCAGGTCACGACGGATTGGCCCGGTGTTTTCCGCACGATGAGCGAACGCTTTTTCCTCGCTGTGCCGCCGGCGGGTGGCCGGGCCGTCCTCGAGGGAGACGAGGCCCGTCATTGCAGCCGCGTGCTTCGCGCGAAGGTGGGCGATGCCATCCGCGTCTTCGACGGCCGTGGCGGCGAGTGGCAGGCCCACATCGCGGCGATCACACGGGATGCCGTCGCTCTCGAAATCGGCGAACCGCTGCCATCCGCAGCTCCGCCTGCGGTGCGGCTCACGCTCGCCGTCGCGCTGCCGAAGGGCGAACGGCAGAAGTGGCTGGTCGAGAAACTGACCGAACTGGGAACGGACCGGCTCGTGCCGCTCACGACGGCACGGGGCGTGGCCGAGGCCACCGACTCGGCCCGGGCGCGGCTCGAGCGGGGCGTGGTCGAGGCCTGCAAGCAGTGTGGTCGCAACGTTTTGATGGAGATCACGACCCCGACCACGCTCGAAGAACTCGCCGCCCGTCATCCGGCCGCGACCCTGCTCATCGCGCACCCCGGTGCCGCACCCCTCCGGAACCAGTCGATCGCGATGCCCGGCCAGGTGAT
>CAZONY010000145.1:0-6332 GCA_964581215.1 uncultured Chitinophagaceae bacterium
TGATCAGGGCTGCTTGGCGGCCGGTGCGGCACGCCGGCCGGCCCCCTGCACGAGCAGCGCCCCGACGACGATGCTCGCCGCGGCGCTCAGCAGCGCCCAGGTGGGGATGCCGGCGCCGTCGATGCCCGGCAGCCGGCCACCACCGGCCTCGAGCACCATGTCGGGCGAACAGCCCGAGCCGAAGAGTACGGCCAGCGGCATGCTGTTGTGCACCATGTGGCCCACCATCGCCGGCAGGATGCTGCCCGTCGTGATCGTGGCCCAGCCCAGCGCCGCGCCGAGCACGAACGTCTGCGGCATCCGCTCGGGCAGCACGTGGGCCGCCGCAAACAGAAACGCCTGGGCGCACGCGGCCAGGGCCGCCCTCGAGGCCGCGCGGTTGCGACGGCCGACAAACGCGGAAAGCGTCCATCCCCGGTAGAGCAGTTCCTCGCAGACGGCCGGCAGCACCGCGATCAGGAGCCACGACACCCACCAGGGCTGCCCGACGATCATTCCCACCAACCGCTGCGACAGCGATCGCGCCTCGTCGGAGAGTCCCTCACCGCGAAACGCCAGCAGCGCCGCAGCGCCGACGACGAACACGCCTCCGCCCAGCAGGGCCGCACCAGCCAGGGCCTGCCCGGCCGCGAAGCGAGTGCCGCGGCCGGGCCAGCGGAGGGAGAATGTCTGGCGAAGATCGACCCGCTGCCAGACCAGAAGCACGGCCAGCGGCAGGACCACCGTCACGGCCTGCTGCGTCGGGATGGCCCGCACCAAATCCTGCGGCATGATGGCCTGGGCATACCAGAGGGCCGCCAGCCCGATGATCGCCGGGATCGCCCCCTGGATCAGCGTCGGCACCGCCCGCCGATGCGGCCGGGCCAGGGCATGCCCGGCCGTGTCCTGCCCCCGGAAGAGAATGTCTTCGTCGGTGAGCATCGCGGCCGTCACCCGCAACAAGAGCCAGGTGATCACCAGCGAGGAGGCGAGCGAGAGGAACAGCGGCCACCCCATGATGGTGGCCGCATCCGACTCGGCCGCGGTGAAGGCCGCGTGCGAGACGAGCACGTGCCCGACGAACGGCGCGGCCGGCATGAAGCCGTCGACCCGCATCCCCGGCAGAAGCGCCGCGCCGGCCAGGGCGCTCACCAGCAGGATCACGGGCGTGAGCGTGTTCTGGGCCTCCTTGCCGCTCTTGGCGGCGGTCGTCACGGCGAGGCAGGTGGCGGCCCCGACGGCTGCCAGCCCCATGAAGACCACGAGCGTGACGGCGATCCCGCCGGCCGTCGCCAGCGCGAGCGACTGCGATGGCCCCGACGCGAGGAATCGCAGCGACACGGCGCTGGTGGCGGTGATCGATGCGACGTTCACGGCAAGCGTGGCCAGCGTGATCGCGAACACGGCGAGAAACTTGCCGAGCACGATCTCGTGGGACGAACAGGGGGCGATGAGGAGGGTCTCGATCGTGCCCCGCTCCTTCTCGCCGGCGATGGCATCGATCGCGGGATAAAAGGCGCCGGTCATCGTCAACACCGCCAGCAGCACGAGCACGCCACCGGCGACGGTGTTGACGATCTGGCCCACCGGCAACTCGCCACGCGGCCCCTCGCCCGTCATCCGCAGTGTGATCGGCTCGAGCAACGCGTCGGGCAGGCCCGCCGCCTCGACCCGCCGCCGACGGGCGTCGTCCGCAAAACTCTCCATCAAGGCGAGGAACTGGCGCCGCGCCGCGGGATCGGGCGGTTCCACGACGGAGGCCTGCACGGTGATCGGCACGGTCTCCAGTGCGTCGAGCCGATCGACCATGCCCCGCTCGGCATGCAGCCAAAAATCGGCCTCTCCCTTGTCGGTCCGATCCTGGGCGACCGCCGCGTCGATCTCCTGGAAGATCGACTCCGCCGGCCAACCCCGCCGATGATCGGTGTCGGCGGCTTCAATCATGCCACGGATCCGCTCGATGAACCGCCGGGCATCGTCGCCCGACACGGCCACCACGACCTTCGTCGGGGCCAGCCGCGCCTCGGCCTCCAGGACGCCCGTCCGCAAGCCGAGCGTCGTGGCCAGGGCGAGGATCGGATAGCTGATCATCGGCAAGAGCAGCGTGATGACGAGCGTGCGGCGGTCGCGCACGAACTCGAGCAGCTCGCGGCGGGCCACCCAGCCGGCGGCCCGCCACCGCCCCCAGCGGTCGGATGATGCCCAGGATTCCCTCATCGCGGGCCCCTCCGGCTCACGGCCGCGAAGAAGGCGTCTTCCAGCCCGGATCCGTCGGCCACGAGGTCGTCGCGGGTGCCGGTGGCGACGATCCTGCCGGCGTGGATGATCACGAACCGATCGCAGCGATGCTCGATCTCGTGGAGCCGGTGCGTCGAGATCAGAATGGCGTGACCCGCGCCGCGGAGCTGCCCGAGCAGCGCCAACAGGTCACGGGCGCCGAGCACGTCGAGCGCGTTGGTCGGCTCGTCGAGCACCAGGGCCGGCGGATCGTGGACGAGCGCCCGCCCCAACGAAACACGCTGCCGCTGCCCCGACGAGAGGCGGCCCGCCGGCCGATCGGCGCACGACCGCAGGTCGAGAGCGTCGAGCAGCCGCTCGACGCGGGACGCCGCGGCGCCCCGGTCGAGTCCGTGCAGCCGGCCGAACGACGTGAAAATCTCCCGGGGCGTGAGTCGGTCGGGCACACCCGTCGTGGCCGAGACGTAGCCGAGGTGACGGCGCACCCCGACGGGATCGGCGACCACGTCGTGCCCCGCCACGCGGGCGGTGCCGGAGGTGGGCCGCAGGAGCGTGGCGAGGACGCGAAGCGTGGTCGTTTTGCCGGCGCCGTTGGCTCCGAGAAGCCCCACCGTCTCCCCGGCGGCGACCTGGAAGGAGACGCCATCGACGGCGTGCACCACACTGCCGTCGCTGGCCCGGTAGTCCTTGACGAGATCGACGACCTCGATCATGTCACACCTCCTCGCTCGGCGGAAACTGTCGCCGTTCGAGGATGAAAATCGCCGCGGCGAGCAGGATCGTGGTGAGCACGAACACCGCGACCACCTGCACCCAGGCCGGCTGCATGTCGATGAGCAGCTGGATTTCGACCGGCAGTTTCTGCCGCCACCCCATCCACTCCACCAGCAGGCTCCGCAGCCGCAGGCTCACCGTCGCCTGGTTGACGACGGCCGGCAGCACCCCCGCAAGATACTCGACCACGATCGCCACGCCCACGCTGGCCACGAGCGCCCGCTTCGGCATGATGACCGCTGGCAGGGCGAACAGGGCTGCTCGGCCGATGCAGGAAAGGATCACGAGCCCCGCCAGCGTGGCGGCGACGGCCTCCGGCCGCCACACCTTCGTGACGGCCAGGGCCAGCCCCATGGCCACCAGCGCGATCGTGCCGGTCCAGGCGACCGCGGCGAGGTAGGTCCCCAGGAGCAACGCCTTCCGGCCGCCGGGGCGAACCGTGACGTGCACCCACGTGCCCCGTTCGAGCTCATCGGCCACCGTCGGGCACATCGTCACGAGCAGCCCGAGCATGCACAGCCCCTCGGGGATGAGCACGTAGAGCAGCACGGCCGCGAGATCGGGATCGAGCAGTCCGCGGGAGGCGCGGGACGCGGCCAGCATGACGGCGGCCGGGAAGACCGCGCCGATCGCGGCCATCGCCAGCCGCTGCGGTGTGAGCAGGCGGCGGATCTGGAAGCCGGCCACGGCGAGAATGGCCGACGGCAGCCCGCCGCGCGGCTCGTCCGGCGGCTGATCGGCAGGCACGACGGCCGACGGCATGCTCATGGCCCCGCCCCCCGGTGCAGCTGCACCAGCCGACTGAAGATCCCCTCCAGCGAACGGTCGGCCGGCACGACTTCCGCGATCGCCATCCCGGCGGCGGCCGCCCGCTGCGCCGTCTCCGCCAGGGCCGCAGGCTGCCGCGTGGCCACCGCGACCACGTTTCCCGGCTCGAGCCGCACCCACTCCACCCCCGCGCTGCGCCAGGCGGCCTCGGCGAAGGCCTGCGGCGGCGCGCACCGCACGCGCACCTCGGCCGGCAGCGAGTCGATCATGCCGCGGATCTCGGCCGCGGTGCCGCTGGCCACGAGCCGTCCACCAAGAATCACCGCCAGCCCCGCGTCGAGCGCCTCCACCTCGTGGAGCAGGTGGCTCGCCACGATCAGGCTCCGCGACCCGGCCCAGCCGCGGACGAGGTGCACCAGTTCGTGGCGGGCGACCGGATCGAGGCCGACAAACGGCTCGTCGAGGACGAGCAGGTCGGGATCGTGGGCGATGGCGCCGGCGAGCTTGGCCCGCTGCCGCATGCCCTTGGAGAGCGTGACCAGCGGCCGCCGGGCCGCGGCGGCCAGCCCCACCTGCTCGACCGCCCGCTCGGCCCGCCGGTCGGCATCGGCCCCGGTGAACCCCGAGAGCCGGACGAGATACCGGACCCACTCCCGGGGCGTGGCATGCCGCTCGCCCAAGTCGGCCGCCGGGCAATAACCGATCCGCCGCAGCACCCGCGGATTGGCGAACGGCGGCGCACCGAACACCTCCACCCGGCCCATGGTCGGCCGCAGCTGCCCGGTGATGAGCCCGAGAAACGTGGTCTTGCCGGCCCCGTTGGGGCCGAGCAGCCCGTGCGCGCCGGCGTCGAGCTCGACCGTGACGTCGTTGACGCCGATCACCGAGCCGTAGAGTTTCGTGAGGTGGCTGATGCGGATCATGCGCGTGCTCCCTAGGCCCGGGCCGGTGCGTCGACCCGTCGCCAGAGGATGACGACCGACACGATGGAAAGGGCCACGAGCGTCACGAGTGGCGGCAGAATGGCCTGCGGCCGTCGCTCGATGCCGAAGATCCAGCCCTGCAACACGCCCAGCGCGTGATACGGGGAGACCCACGCCCAGCGATCGATGGTGGTATCGAGCCCGGCGGCCCGGGCGAACCATCGCACCTGCCGCCGCGGGACCGCGCCCGGCGGACTTTCGCCGTCGTCATCCGCGTCGGCATGCACAGCCGCGTCGTTGGCGACGGCCATCATGTCGGCCGCGGTCAGCGAGGAGTGGGCGATCCAGCAGGCGGCCCAGGTGGCGAACCAGGCGAAGCTGGCGATCCGACTTTCGGCGGTAAGCGAGGAATAGGCCAGCGCGAGCAGCGCCGTGGGTACGAGCAGGACGATGCTCGAGGCCATCACCTTGAGCGGCAGGTCCCACGTGGCCGCCGCCACCCACACACTCGGGCTGACGAGCACGCCCACCAGCCACAGCGCCACGCCCGGGAGCATCGTGATGCCGGCGATGATCAGCGCCAGCACGAGCCCCTTGCCGAGAATGTATTCGAGCCGGCTCACCGGGCGCGTGAAATAGACGAGCCAGGCCTTGGCCCGCAGGTCGCGGGAGATGAGCGTGGGCGCCACGAGCCCCACGACGACGGCGAGCAGCAGCGCCTGGGGCGCCCGCACGAAGGCCAGCAGCAGCCGCGACCAGACCAGCCGCCGCGTCAGGGCGATTTCCTCGGCCTCCGTCGCGGGGGCGTCGCCTCCGCCGGGCAGCTTTCCCAGCGTGTCGGCCAGCACCGTGCCGAGCATCCCCACCCCGTCGAGATTGCGGCCCATGCTCGCGCCCTCCCGCATCGACATCAGTCGCCCTTCGTCCACCGCCTGCTCGAAGGCGAAGAAGCTGGCCGCGAAGAAGAGCGCCGGGCTCCACGCGAAGAGCAGGGCCCGGCGGAGCCAGCGGCTCGTCCAGGCCAGGCGGATGCCCGTGGTGGCGATCACGCCGATGGCGTTGCCGGGGCCGCGGCGCCTGCCGGTCCAGGCGCGGTAGCCGACGTCATGAAGCGGCATCGACGGCCTCCCCCGGCGACGCGATCGCCTGCATGAACACCTCCTCGAACGGACGGTGGGTCGGCGCCAGCGACCGCACGGCCACGCCCGTCCCGCTCGCCGCCCGCCACACCGCGGCGATGCCGTCGGCATCGGGCGTGGGAAAGATCAGGGCCTGCGGCCCGTCCGGCCGGGCGATGATGCCTGCGGCGCGGAGTCGCCCGGCGAGGGTCTCGACCGGCCCCGCACCCTCCAGCCGCGTCTCGGCGGCGGACGGCCGGGTGAGCGATTCGATCGATCCCGTGAGCCGCACGCGGCCGCCGGACAGCACGATCACATGGTCGCAGATCGCCTCCACGTCGGGGAGCACGTGGGTCGAGACGAACACCGTCTTCCCATGATGGCGGACGAGTGTCTGCAGCCGGCCGAGCATGGCCCGTCGCTCGATCGGATCGAGGCCGTTGGTCGGCTCGTCGAGGATCACCAGCCGCGGGTCGTGGACGATCGCCGCCGCGAAGGCCACCTTCTGCCGCATGCCGACGGAGAGCGTCTC
>CAZONY010000146.1:0-6268 GCA_964581215.1 uncultured Chitinophagaceae bacterium
CGCCCGGATTATACCAGTGATCGCGGCCGGACGCCCGCCGGCCCAAGGTTTGACGATCGTGGCACCGATACGTAGCCTCACCAGAAGACGGTCGGTAGCGGCCAGCAGGCTCCCGCCTCCCGTCGCACACCAGCGGGCGAGAGCACCAGCGACGCATGTACGGTGAACTGCATCCTGTCGGCGGCGGCGATCCGATCCCGCTGTTGAAGACGCCCCTGGTCATCGGCCGGCGGGAGAGTTGCGACGTGGTGCTCCGCTTCCCGAACGTCTCCGGCAACCACTGCGAACTGACGATGATCGACGGCTATTGGCACGTCCGGGACATGGGCAGCAGCAACGGCACGAAGATCAACGGCGAGCGTGTCACGCAACGGGTGATCCAGCCCGAAGACAAGCTGTCGGTTGCCAACCACGTCTACGAGTTCCGGTACGACCCCGCCCTGCTCGGAGCCAGCCAGAGCATCTTCGAGGTTTCGGAGCAGCGGAACATTTTCGGCAAGTCCTTGCTCGAAGCGGCCGGCCTCGAGTCGCCTACACCCCGACGACGGAAAGCCGGACGGTAGCGGCACGCGGAAAATGCCCGGCGCAGCGTGGCCGAGCCGCCTGATACACTCCGGGAATGGCCGCGTTTGAATCCGGACGCCCCCCCCGACTGCAGCGGGATGATGGTGCGCGCCGCGAGAAGCGCCGGGTAGACTTCCGCAAAAATCGCTCCTCGCGTCCGCGCCGGGGCGACTTCACTGGCGCCGCGGGCGACCCGCTCGACCTGCCGGCCTCCGAGCGGATTTCCGGCAAGGGCGATCTCACCCGCCGCCGGACGGTCGTGGTCGAAACCCCGGGAAGCGTGGCGGCCGTGCTGACGGGGGGCGGCTGGCGGGGACAGGTGCTCAACGTGCACGGTCTCGAGAGCTTCGTCCGCCGAGAAGACGGCACCGTCGTGCGATGCACGACCCGCCGTCTGCTCCGCACGCTCGCGACCGATGAACGGCATCCGGTGGCGGCCGGCGATTGGGTGCACGTGCGGGGCACGGGAGACGAGGCCGTGATCCACGCGATCGAGCCGAGACGTTCCGTCTTGTGCCGCACCAGCCGCGGTCGGCGGCACGTGATCGTCGCCAACGTCGATCAGGCCGTGATCGTCGCCAGCGCGGCGCAGCCGACCATCAAGCCCGGCCTCGTCGATCGGCTGATCGTGGCCGCCGAAGCCAACGGGATCCGCCCCGTCATCTGCATCAACAAGCTCGATCTGGTCGATCCCGCCCGGTTCGTGCCGTTCGCGGGCGTGTATGCCCGCATGGGCTACGACGTCATCCTCTGCTCGGCCGCCTCCGGCCTGGGCATCGACCGCCTGCGCCACTCCCTCGCCGGCACGGTCACCGCCGTCGTCGGCCAGAGCGGCGTCGGAAAGTCGTCGCTGCTCAACGCGGTCGATCCCGGCCTGCGGCTGCCCGTGGGCGAAGTGAGCCGCGACAACGACAAAGGCCGGCACACCACGACCACGGCGCGACTGCTCCCCCACGCGCTCGGTGGCACGCTCGTGGACACGCCCGGCGTGCGGCAGTTTCAGCTCTGGGAACTCGTCCCGGCGGAGGTGCCGGCCGCGTTTCGCGACCTCCGGCCGCTCGCCAACCTCTGTCGCTTTCCCGACTGCACGCACACCCATGAGGGCGATTGCGGCGTCAAGGACGCGGTCGCCGACGGGCTGCTCGACACGCGGCGGTGGGAGAGCTGTTGCCACCTGACGGCGGCCGCCGCCGAGACTGACGCACGGGATTCACAGGCCGGCGAGGACGAGATCGAGTGAGCGACCCCAGGCGACTCGGCGGCGTGCGGAGCGAACGGGCGGTGCTGGTGGGCGTGCTGCTCGACGGCGCCGGTGACCCCGGGCAGCCGCTGGGCGAATTGGCCGGGCTCGCCGAGACCGCCGGTGCGGTGGTCGCCGCGGAGGTGACGCAGCGTCGCGCCGTCCCCGACCAGACGACCTACCTGGGAAAGGGGAAGGTGGCCGAAGTCGCGGCGCTCGTCCAGCACCACGACGCCGACGTGGTCATCTTCGACAACGACCTGTCGCCGGCGCAGACCCGCAACCTGGAGCGTGCCCTGGAGGTGAAGGTGCTCGACCGGTCGGAGGTGATCCTCGACATCTTCGCGGCCCGGGCCCGCACCTACGAGGCGCGACTGGCGGTCGAGCTGGCGCAACTGGAATACTCGCTGCCGCGGCTCAAGCGGATGTGGACGCATCTTTCCCGGTTGAAGATGGGCATCGGCATGCGGGGGCCGGGTGAGAAGCAGCTCGAAGTCGATCGGCGGCTCGTCGAAAAGCGGATCCATGATCTGCGGCAGGAACTGCTCGCGATCCACGCCCGTCGCGAGCGGCAGGTGGCCGCCCGTCACGAGCACCTCACCGTGTCACTCGTCGGCTACACCAACGCCGGCAAGAGCACGCTGCTCAACGCCCTCACCGGCGCCGACGTGCTGGCGGAAGACAAGCTCTTCGCCACGCTCGACACCCGCACCCGCCGCTGGCGGCTTCCCGGCTGGGGGCCGGTTTTGATCAGCGACACGGTGGGATTCATCCGCGACCTGCCGCATCGCCTGATCGCCAGCTTCAAGGCCACCCTCGAGGAGACCGTGCAGGCCGACCTCCTGCTCCATGTGGCCGACGGCTCGAGCCCGCTCGTCGATCGGCAGATCGCCGCGGTGCGGAGCGTGCTCGCGGAACTGCACGTCGAGGAGAAGGACACGCTCCTCGTGCTCAACAAGATCGACGCGCTGCCCGATGCCGCGGCGCGCCGGGCCCTGCAGGCGCGGTATCCGCACGCCCTGTGCATCGCGGCGCGAACGGGCGAGGGGCTCCCGCTGCTGGCCCGCACGGTGAGCGACTGCCTGGGACGGAGTTTCCGCGACGTGGACGTGGCCACGGCCCCCGCCAATGGCCGCTTGCTGGCCTGGCTGGCCGCCCACGGCGAGGTGCTGTCGCGGCGGTTCACCGATGATCGGATCGTGGTCCACTGCCGGATTCCGGCGGCCATGCTCGGCCGGATCGATCCTGCGGAGGCCGATGTCATGCCCCACACGACCTGAGGCCGTCACAGCGCCGCGCCGATGGCGAGCATTTCCTCGGCATCGAGGACGACGTCGTGGGCTTGAAAAAGCCTCTCGATGGCGGCCTTGTGAATTTTCATCTTCAGGCCGCCCACGCCGAGGGCTCCGTACACCACGGCCGCTCCATCCCGGCGGGCCTTGTCGGTGGCCACGATCCCGCCGATGCCGGCGGGAGGCACGGCATTGAGGTCGATCAGCACCCGCGCCTGCCGGGCGAGCCCACGGCCGGCTGAGTCGAGCAGCGTCACCCCCGCCGCTCCCGCCGCCACCACGAGATCGGCCCGGGCCAGTGCTGCACCGACGGCCGACCGCTCGTGAACGCCGTCAGCCATGGCCAGCGGCTCGACCCGCGCGCCCTCGACCACCGCCGCGATCCGCCGGCAGATCGAGGCCGCCCGTTCGGACGAGCGGGAGACAAGGCCCACGGCCACGCCCTGGCGGGCCAGCAGCCGCACCACCCGCTCCCCGACCGGACCGGTGCCGCCGAGCACGACCGCATGCAGCGCGGACGCCGCCGAGGCATCGCCGAGCGGCACGTGCCGCGCGGCAGCCACGACCGCCGCGCTGGCGGTCGTGTTGGCCCCGTTGGGATCGAGCATCACGCCGACCCGCACCGGGCCGAAGAACACCTCCCGCACCCGTCGGCACACGGCTTCGGCCGCGGCCACATCCGAGCCGCCGATGAAGATGGCGGTGGCGGCGAGATCCGCGCCGCCACGGGTGAACATCGCTCCGTGGACGAGCGGCTCCACGGCACCGGGCGTGACGCCGCCGTGCCGGAGAAGCACATCGACACCGGCGTCTGTGGCGACGACGGCATCAAACGTGCTCGGCTGCGGATCGCAATCGAGCTGGATGAGGATCTTCCTCGGCATCCGGGATCATCTCCGCCCCTCCCGAGCAGCGTTGCCATCGCCCGGCCGCCGGGAGGCGCGGCCGGCGGCAGGCGAGGGCAACCTCGGCTTGCCCTCCGCCTGCCCGAGCCGGCGGGGGCCATGGACGGCCCCGCCGGCGTACACCTTAGAATCCGCGGAACGGATGGGCCGCCTTGTCCTTCGCGGCCACCATCTCGTCGGCGGTCGGCTTGCCCTTCATGGCGCTGGCGATGGCATCCATCGTCGCCTTGTAGTTGTAGTCGTAGATCTTCTTGTCATCCTCGGCGAGCCAGTGGATGAACACGCCGCACACGATGACGAGATTTTCGGCGTCGCTCTTCGGGATCACGCCTCCCGCCACGCTGTCGGCGACCGCCTTGGCGACGGCGGCCTGCGCGGGGCCGAACATCTGCACGGCCTGCTTGGCGCCCTTGATGGTCACCTTGGTGATCATCACGGTCGACGGCTTCACGGCGACATTCGGCGCGAGCACGGCCAGCAGGTTGGAATGTCCCTCGCTCTGCCGGGCCAGGGCGTTCGCAAAAGCCACGCCCACCGGGCCGTCCTTGCTGCCGATCAGCAGGTCGATATGGGCCACTTCGTTGCCATCGCCGGCGAGCGCTTCGCCAATGAACATCGACATGATGCTTGTCTCCACGAAAGGAAAGGTCTGGAAAATCGGCCGACAGGATACCATTCATCCATGAACCGGCAAGGCATCGAGTCCACCGCCGCGACGCATCGCGTCGTGATCCTCGGGGCGAGCGGCAGGGCCCTCGCCCAATCGGCCGCGGCTGCCGGCTGGGAAGTCCATGCCGCCGATCTCTTCGGCGATGCCGACCTGCGGGAAGTGGCCACGCAGGTCATACGGATCGAACCGCGGTGCTACCCGACGGGGCTCGCGGCGGCGGCGGCCTCGATGCCACCGGGGCCGTGGTGCTACTCGGGCGCGCTCGAAAACCATCCCGACCTCATCGACGCGATCACGGCATCCAGGCCGCTGGCGGGGAACGACGGAGAGGCGGTGCGGGCAGTCCGCGATCCGCGTCGGCTGGAGCGGGCGATCACGGCGGCGGGCCTGCGCTTTCCGGAGACGCGATCGACGCCCGACGGCGTGCCCACCGACGGCTCGTTTCTCGTCAAGCCGCTGGCGAGCGCGGGAGGCCGGGGCATCCGGCCGTGGCGCGGGCGGCGGGCCGGAACGCCCGACGGAGGCCGCCTGTGGCAGCGGCGGATCGGCGGCGTGCCACATGCCGCGACGTTTCTCCTCGATCACCGCGGCGCTCGCCTGCTCGGGCTCGCCCGCCAGTTGATCGACGCGCCGTGGTGCCACGCGGGCCCGTTCGCCTACGGTGGTTCGGTCGTCGTCCCCCGGTCCGCCGTTCCGCCGCGGGTTGCCGACCAACTCGTGCGGTTGGGGTCCGTGCTCGCCGCCACGTTTCGCCTCGTGGGGGCGGTGGGGGTGGACCTTGTCATCGATCCGGATGACGACGCCTGGATCGTGGAGGTCAACCCGCGTTTCACGGCGTCCATGGAACTCCACGAGCGCACTTCCGGCGAGTCGATCGCCGCTTCCCATCTGGCGGCCTGTGGCTGCGGTCGGCCGTCGGCCGCGGAGGCGAACCGGCAGGCTTTGGGGGGCGTCTGGGCCAAGGGCGTTCTTCACTCGCCGCACGCCATCGACGTCACGCCCGCCGCCGTCGAGCAATGGCAGGCCCGCGCGACAGCCTGGGATCATGCCCCGGGTGAACCGCCGCCGCTGGCCGACATCCCGTCGCCCGGACAGACCGTCCCCCGCGGCGCGCCGTTGCTGACGATCTTTGCAAGGGGCCGCACTCCCGATGCGGCCGTGGCCGACGTCGCGGCGCGGGCCGCGGCGATCCTCGCCATCAGCCCGCCATCCGCCGCGGCACCGCCTCCTCCCGCCACGTGTACTGCATGAGATAGGCGTCCTCGGTCGTGTCCTGGTAGAAGTCCTTGAGCACGTTCACGGCCCGGAAGCCCAGCGTGCGAAAGAAGAGCTGTGCCGGCAGGTTGGTCTCCCGGACCTCCAGGGAAATCTGGTTGCGCCGCTCGGGCGTGAGTTTGCCCACGAGTTTCTCCATCATCCGCAGGCCGACGCCCAGCCTTCGATGCGATCTGGCGACGGCGAAATTGAGCACGTGCAGCCGCGTGCGATGCAGTTCATAGATCATGAACGCCACCACCGAGTCGGCGACCTCCGCCACCATCCCGATGCAGTTCCGCTGCCGCAGGCAGCGGGTGAAGTCCTCGTCGGACCAGGGAAA
>CAZONY010000147.1:0-6119 GCA_964581215.1 uncultured Chitinophagaceae bacterium
CCATCCTGGCTTCGCTGGCCGCCAAGGCCGGCTCCTGGGGCACGGGCAGCCCCTCCCGTGACCGGATTCAGTCAGGAACCGCCTTCGGATCGGGCCGCCAGCGTCGTTTTCCTGTCGCCGTCGCAAGCGTGTATTCGCGGAGACGTGCCGGCAGCCCCTCCGTCCTTGACCCCGCTTTTCGCGGTTTTAGACTTTGAGGGGAGGCCTCACCTCGGCTGCCTCCGTCCGAGTCCGCCGTCTTCCCGTGAGGATCCCCCAACCGTGCCCGGCACCTGCGTCATCGGTCTGCAGTGGGGCGACGAGGCCAAAGGCAAGCTCGTCGATGTCTTCACCGAGCAGCACGACATCGTCGTCCGCTATGCCGGCGGGGCGAATGCCGGCCACACCGTCGTTTCCGGTGGGCAGACCTGGAAACTCTCGCTCATCCCCAGCGGCATCCTGCGCGACGGCGTGGCGTGCGTGGTGACCGGCGGGGTCGTGCTCGATCCAGCGGCCGTCATCAAGGAGATCGACGGCCTCGAATCACGGGGCGTGATCGTGAGCGGCAAGCTGCAGATCAGCGATCGGGCCCACGTCGTCTTTCCCTGGCACATCGCCGAAGACAAGGTGCTCAACGAGAGCCTGGCCGGAGGCGAGGCGATCGGCACCACGGGCCGGGGCATCGGCCCCTGCTACCGCGACAAGGTGGGCCGCTCGTTGGCCATCCGGCTGGGCGACATGTACCGCGACGATTTTCCGGCGAAGCTCGCCCACGTCGTGGCGGTGAAGAAACGGCTGCTGGGCAGCGGTCAGGCCGACGACCTCGATGCCGCCGCGATCCTCGAGCAATACCGGGCCTACGCCGCTCGCCTCCGCCCCTACGTCGCCGACACGACGGCCTTCCTGCTCGATGCGGTCGAAGCCGGCAAGCGGATGCTTTTCGAGGGAGCGCAGGGGGCGCTCCTCGACATCGATCACGGCACGTTTCCGTTCGTCACCAGCAGCAACTCCTCGGGGCTGGGCGTGTCGAGCGGCTCCGGCGTGCCGGGCCGGTGGGTCGATCGCGTCGTCGGCGTCGTGAAGGCCTATTCGACCCGCGTCGGCGGCGGGCCACTGCCGACCGAGCAGGACAACGCCACCGGGCAGTACCTCCGCGACCGGGGCAACGAATATGGCACGGTGACGAGGCGGCCGCGGCGGTGTGGCTGGTTCGATGCCGTGGCCACGCGGTACACCGCCCGGCTCTCGGGCGTCGATGAACTGGCCGTGATGCTCCTCGACGTGCTCGGCGGGCTCGACGAGCTGAAGATCTGCACCGCCTACGAAATCGACGGCGCCCGCACGACGCGGTTTCCCAGCCATGCCGACGACCTCAAGAAGGCCGTTCCCGTGTACGAATCGCTGCCCGGCTGGAAGGAGGATCTGTCGGTCGTGCGGTCCGAGGCCGATCTGCCGGCCAACGCCCGGCGGTATGTCGCCCGGATCAGCGAACTGCTCGGCCGGCCGGTGACGACCGTGTCCGTCGGCCCCGATCGCGATCAGACCATCACCTGCCACCGCCCCGCAGCCGAATCATGTCGATCTCGCCCCCAGTCCGCCCCGGCGACTGCGTGACGGCTGCGGCCGTTCCGCCGTCCGCAGCCGACGCCGAACACGGCCGCCTGCCGCGGCATATCGCCATCATCATGGATGGCAACGGCCGCTGGGCCCAGCAGCGGGGCCTGCCGCGGATCGAGGGGCACCGGCACGGCGTGGCGAGCGTGCGGCGGATCACCGAGGAATGCGCGCGGCTGGGGGTCGAGCAGCTCACGCTCTATTGCTTGTCGAGCGAGAATTGGCGGCGGCCGCAGGCCGAACTCTCGTTCCTGATGCATCTCCTCGAGCAGTACATGATCGAGGAGCGTTCGCTCCTCCTGCGGGAGCGGATCCGCGTGCGCATGATCGGCCGCCGCGACGGCATCCCGGAATCGACGCTCGCCGAACTGGACCGCACCGTCGAGATGTGCCGGGAGAACGACGGCCTCCGGCTGTGCCTGGCCGTGAACTACGGCGCGCGGGCGGAGATCGTGGAGGCGGCACGACGGTTGGCCGAGGAGGCCCGGGCCGGCCTTCTCGACCCGGCCGCGATCGACGAGCCGCTGTTTGCCGGCCGGCTCGACACGGCCGGCATGCCCGACCCCGATCTGCTCATCCGCACCGCGGGCGAGATGCGGGTGAGCAACTTCCTGCTTTGGCAGATCAGCTATGCCGAACTGTGGGTGACCGACGCCGCATGGCCCGACTTCGACGAGTCGCATCTGGCCGCGGCGATCGCGTCGTACGCCGCCCGGGATCGCCGCTTCGGAGGCCTCTCACCAAAATGAAACCCGCTGCCTCATTCATCGATCGGGCGATCATGGCGGTCGTCCTCGTTCTCTCGTTCGCGGCGCTGGCCTGGGCCGACGCCATCGGATTCATGGGCGTGGCGCCGGCCTGGTGGCTCCTGCCGATCCTGGTGGTGTTCGCCGTCGGAGGTGTCAACGAGCTGGCTCGCCTGTTCGCCACGCGCGACCTGCTCTTGCCGGCGTGGACGCTCCGCGGCGGGGTGGTCGCCACGTTCTTGGCCGTCGCGTTCGGCACCCAGGCTTCCGTGTCGCACGCGGGCGGAGCCGCGCCGGTGGCGGCCTTGGGCTGGGCGGCGGCGGCGTTCACGGCGGCGGCCGGCTGCCTGTTCGCGCTGGAGGTCATCGGATATCGGCCTCAGGGGCGGTCGCTCGACCGTCTGGCGGCCGGCCTATTCGTGCTCGCCTATCTCGGCATGCCGATGGCCTTCATGGTGGGCCTGCGGCTGATCTGCGTGGAGAACCTCGGCACGGAGCAGCGCGGCCCAGGTCATCTCGGCATCCTTCCGCTCGTCAGCTTGGTGGCGGTCGTCAAGGCGGGCGACACGCTGGCCTACATCGTCGGGTCGCTCGTCGGCACGACGAAGATGGCCCCGGTGCTCAGCCCGGGGAAATCCTGGGAGGGGGCGATCGGATCGCTCGCCGGATCCGTCGGAGCGGCATGGGTCGTGCTGCAGGGGCTCGGCATGGTGATGCCCGCGCAGCCCTGGGGCGGCTGGCTCGTCTACGGACTGCTCGTCGGCGGTGCCGGCATGCTGGGTGATCTCGCCGAATCGCTCGTCAAGCGGGAGGCCGGAGCGAAGGACTCCGGCCGTTCGCTCGGCGGGCTGGGGGGCGTGCTCGACCTGATCGATTCGCTGCTCTTCGCCGCTCCGGTGGCCTGGGCCCTCTGGGCCGCGAGGGTGTGAGGATCAGGGGGCAAAACACGCGGGAAACCCTCCCTTCCCGGGAGTGGCGTGGCGTGAGGTATAATCTTCACCGGTGTCATCCCCTTCCCCGAGAGACCGTCGGCCTCCTGTTCGGCCGCGGGCTCCGATGCCCCGCACGACCATCGCGGTTGTCGATTCGAAACGTCTCATGGCCGTCTTCGGGCCGCGGGATCAGCATCTCCGCCGCATCCGCGCCGCGCTCGGCGTGGCGGTGACGGCGCGGGAAGATTCGATCCACATCGAGGGGGAGGAAGGGCCCGTCGCCCGCGCGGCCGAGATCTTCGAGCAACTCGACAAGATCGCCCGTGAGCAGGGAGTGGTGGATGCCGCCGACGTGTCGCAGTTGCTGGCGGTCGCGACCGGCCAGCAACCGGAGGCGCCGCGAATGGCGATCGAGGTGCAGCGGCCCGGCCGCACCGTGGCCCCCCGTTCCGAAGGGCAGGCGTCGTATGTGGAAGCGATCCGCGATCACGACATCGTCGTCTGTTCGGGTCCCGCCGGCAGCGGCAAGACCTACCTCGCCGTCGCCATGGCGGTATCGGCCCTCCGTTCCGAGCAGGTTCACAAGCTCGTGCTCGTGCGGCCCGCGGTCGAGGCGGGGGAGAGCCTCGGTTTCCTGCCCGGCGATCTACAGGCCAAGATCAACCCCTACCTGCGACCGCTGCTCGATGCCCTCCGCGAGATGATGGACTATGACCTGCTCAAGCGGCTCACCGAGCAGGACGTGATCGAGATGATTCCGCTGGCCTACATGAGGGGCCGGACGCTCAACAACGCCTTCATCATCCTCGACGAGGCGCAGAACACGACGGTCGAGCAGATGAAGATGTTCCTCACGCGGCTCGGCATGGGTTCGAAGATGGTGATTTCCGGCGATACGACCCAGATCGACCTGCCTCCCAACCGTCGTAGCGGCCTGATCGACGCCCTCAAGCGGCTTGAGCACGTACGCGGCTGCGCCACGGTGACGCTCGGCGGCGTTGACATCGTCCGGCATCCGCTGGTGCAGCGGATCGTGGAGGCCTACAACGGCTGACGCCGGGCCCCGTAGCCATGAGCATCGCTCCATCTTCCTATCGTCGTCGCGTGAAGCGGGGCAGCTCCGTGGAGGCCCCCCAGGGGTTCTGGGGGCGGCTCGTGGAGCGAACCGTGCGGTCGGAGGTGCTCGTGCGGCTGGCCTTGTGCTTGGCCGCCGCCACCGCCCTGCTGCTCCTCCTGCGGGGCTGGGATGAGCCGTTGCCGTTCCGGATCGGGAGTGTTCCGCCGCGCGGAGTCGTGGCCCGGGTTCCCTTTGAAAAGCCCGACCCGGAGCGCACCCGCACGGCTCGGGAGCGGGCCGCCGCCCAGGTGCGCGTGGTCTATTCCCAGGACCGGGCGCCGATCGTCCGGCTTCGTGACCGCCTCAAGAACCGCGTGGCGGAGATCGCCGCCGCCGAGACACTGGCCGCGGTTTCGCGGGAGGCATGGACGGAGTTCGCCCCCGAGGCGGCGCCGGCGCTGCAACTCATTCCGGTATCGCCCCCCGCCGCCCGGCAGCCGCCGGTCGCACCCGAGCCCGCCGACGTCGTGGCCGAGGCGGATGCCCCGGTTCCACAGGCGGCAGAGAAGCCGGCGGACCCCCCTGACGAGAAGCCCTCGGAGGAGGAACTCGCCCGCCAAAGCCTGATCGCCGACGCGGAGAAGGAATTTCAGCGTTTTCGCAGCCGCCTCGATTCGAAGGAGAAGCAGACCGATTTCGACAAGGCCATCGACCGAGCTTTCGCCGATGCCGAGAAGTCGGGGGTGCTCGAGAAGATTCAGCACGGCATCGACGAGGGCAGCCAGACCGAAATCGACATCCGGCCGCTTGGCGAGGCCGTGGACACGGTGCGGGTGGCCGTCGCCAAGGTGCTGCTCGGCGAGGCGAAGCTGCACCTCAAGGCCCGTGTCGAGGAGGAGCTCGGCAAGGGCTTCCTCGCCGAGCGGATCGCCACCTGGATCGACCCGCGGCTCGCCGGCTCGCTGGAAATCGATCGCGAGGCGACGGTGAAGGCCAAGAAAGAGGCCGCCGAGAAGACGCCGCAGCAGTTCGTCCGCTATGCGGCCGGTGACGTCATTGCCTCGGCCTGCGAGCCGGTGAACGCCGACACGCTCGCCCTGCTCACGGGCGAGCACCAGGAATACGTCGGCCAGCAGGACGCCCGCAGCCGGGCCGGCCGGGCCGCCTCGCTCCTCGGGCTGTTCATCGCCATGTTCACGCTGGCGGGTTTCTACCTCCATCTGCATCACCGCGACGTGCTGGAGGATCTCGGCCACGTGGCCACGCTGCTCGGGCTTTCCGTGCTCACCGTCGCCCTGTGTCTGTTCGCGACGGCGGAGTCGTGGCAGGCGGAGATCGTCCCGCTGCTCGTCTTCGCGATGACGGTCGCCATCGCCTACGACGAGGATCTCGCGCTCCTGCTGGCGGCGGAGGTGGCGCTGGTGGCGGTCGTCGGCATGGGCCGAGGGTTGGCCGAGTACGTGACGCTCACCGCCGCCTCTGCGGCCACGATCTTCTGGATGGGGAGGATTCGCAGCCGCAGCAAGCTGATCTACGTCGGTCTGTGGGCGGGCGCCGTGGCCTTCGGCACGCAGTTGGGGGCAAACCTGCTCGAGGAGCGGCCGTTCACCACGCAGTTGCTCTACGAGGCGGGCCGCACCGGCGTCTGGACGGTGCTCGCCGGCTTCCTCATGACCGGCCTGCTTCCCTTCATCGAGCGGGCCTTCGGCGTGCTTACCGACCTGAGCCTCCTCGAGGTGGGCGACGTGGCCCATCCGCTGCTACAGGAACTCGTGCGCCGTGCCCCCGGCA
>CAZONY010000148.1:0-6100 GCA_964581215.1 uncultured Chitinophagaceae bacterium
GGGTCGAGAAGATGTTGCAGCTGCTCCAGGTGACCTCGGCGCCGAGTTCCTTGAGCGTCTCGATCAGCACGGCCGTCTGGATCGTCATGTGGAGGCAGCCGGCAATGCGGGCGCCGGCGAGCGGCTTCGAGCGGCCATACTTCTCCCGCAACGCCATCAGGCCGGGCATCTCGTTCTCGGCCAGCATGATCTCCTTGCGGCCCCATTCGGCGAGCGAGAGGTCGGCAACTTTGTACGGCAGGCGGGTTTCGACGTGAGCCACGGGGATCCTCCTCGAGCTGGGAAAAGACGGGGCCGAGCGGCCCGAAAGACAACCGATCCAAACTGCCCGAAATCTTAGCGGCTCCAACGCGATCGCACAGGGTGGTCACGGGGTCCGGGCGGAACCGCCATCACCGCCCCAGCGCCCGCCGGGCCGCCGCCACGAAAGCCCGGACCTTTTCCCGATCCTTGCGACCCGGGGCGGCCTCGACGCCACTGGCCGTGTCCACCGCCATCACGCTCGTGGCCGCGACGGCCGCGGCCACGTTGTCCGGCGTCAGGCCGCCGGCCAGGGCCATCGGCACGTCGAGAGGCAGCGATCCCGCCAAGGCCGGCCAGTCCACGACGTCGCCCGTGCCCCCCAGCCGCTCCGCCCGCGCGCCACTTGACACAGAGGCGTCGATGACCGCCATGGCCGGTGGGCAGCCGAGCCCACGGGCGGCCGCGATCCGCGCCCGGGCGGCCGCCAGTGGATCGCCCGAGGCAGCCCCGGCCTCGAGCCGGACCGCGCGGATCACGGGAAGCGGGGCGAGGCCGGGGCAGCGCTCCGGCGGATCGACCGCCCCGGTCGCGTCCCCGCGGGGAACGGTGAGATGGCCGTGCAGCTGGACCGCATCGAGACCTACCGCATCCACGACGCGGAGGATGTCATCGACCGCCGTGCCGGCGAAGACACCTACCACGACCACGCCCGCCGGCACGGCGGCTCGCACCGCTCGTGCCGCCTGCGGATCGAGTTGCCGGGGCGACCCGGGGACGAAATTGAGCCCGATCGCATCGGCTCCGGCATCGACCACCACCCGGGCGTCGGCGACGGACGTGACGCCGCAAATCTTCACGTGAAACATTTTCTCTCCCGCGCCGGACGCATCGGCCCTCTGGCTCCCGCACCGCCGGCCGCCGTCGCTAGATTCCTCGCCACCGGTCGTGGACGGGCCGTTCTTCGGGAACCGAAAAGTTTACGCCGCCGTCATACGGTGCAGGAAGACGGTCGCGAGTGACGACATGATTCCGGTGCGGCCGGGCGTCTTGCCCGCCACCGACCGACCTCCGTGCAGAACGCCATCCTGATGCGCCCCACCCGTCGGCATCCCTCCAGCCGCCCCTTCATGGCGGCGCCACGCGTGGACTTCTACCATCCCGCCCGGGAGATCGACGGAGCGCTGCATGCGATCGAGCGGGCGGTCCGTCGCGGCGAGGGCATCGGACTCGTCGTCGGCCCCGCCGGCAGCGGCAAGTCGCTGCTGCTGGCCAAGCTCGCGGAACACCTGCGCGACGATTTCGACGTCGCGCTCCTGTCCGGGGCGAGGATCTGCACCCGCCGCGCCCTCTGGCAGTCGGTGCTCGCCGAAATCGGCGAGCCCTACCGGGGACTCGACGAGGGAGACCTGCGGATCGGTGTCGTAGATCGAATCCGGGGCCTGGCCGCCACCGGCTCCGGGCTCGTGATCCTTGTGGACGAAGCCCACACGCTGCCCACGCGGTTGATCGAGGAACTGCGACTGCTCACCAACGTCCCCACCCCGCTGCCGGCGGTGCACATCGTGCTGGTCGGCACCGCAGACCTGGAGGAGCGGCTCGGCAGCCCGCGGATGGAGAGCATCGCCCAGCGGATCGCGACGCGGCATTACCTCGAGCCACTCGACCACGCGGAAACCATGGCCTACCTGCGGACCCAGGCCCGGGCGGCCGGCACCGAGTGGGAGATGCTCTTCGACCCCGGCTGCGACGATGCGATCTATTCCGCCTGCGACGGCGTGCCGCGCCTGATCAATCAGGTGTGCGACCAGGCGCTCGTGCTCGCCGGCGAGGCGGGCCGCGCGGTGGCCACGGCCGCCGACGTCGCCGCGGCGTGGCGCGAAATCCAGCGACTGCCTCCCCCGGGACCGTTGGCCCGGGCGGCCGACATGGTCGCCGCGACGCCCCGCGACGGGGATGGCCCCATGGACGAGCCCGCGGATCATCACGCGATCGAATTCGGATGCGGCGTTGCCGTGTCGCCCGCGGATGGGCCTGGGCTGCCCGATGCGGACGGTGGCATGGGCATGATCGAGTTCGGCGACCTCGAGGAGTTTCCCGAGACCGGCCGCTCCGACCACCACGACCACGCGGCGCGGACCACCCAGCCCGTGGAGCCGCCGGCCGCCCGCCACGTACCGCCGCCCGCGATCCCCGATCCGATCGACGGGCCGGACGTGGAACTCGTGCTCGATCCGTCGGCCGATCCCTTCGAGGAATTCTTCGACGACGACGACCGGCTCGTGCAGCGGATGCTGATGAACGGACCGGACAGCTTCAGCGGCCGCCGCCACGTGGCCAGCCGGGAGGGACGAGCCATGGCCGTGCACCTGAACTCCTTCGAGCCCCCGCCGCCCGCCACACCCGAGCGCGGGAACGCGGCCGACGCCATCGACGATGCCGACATGGTCGTGATCGAGGAAGACATCCTCGATCAGCCGGTGGGCGGCCGCCGCGGCGTATTCGCGGTGCGGCCGGGTGATTATCGCCGCCTCTTCGCCCGGCTCCGCCGCGGCGACCGGGCCTGACGCAAACGGGCGACCGTGATGAATACCAGACCCCGCATCGGCATCCTCACGGGCGGCGGCGATTGCCCGGGGCTGAACGCGGTGATCCGCGCCGCATTCAAGACGGCCGAACGGCTCGGCTATGAGTGTCTCGGGTTCCTGCGCGGATTCGAGGGACTCGTGGATCCCGTCTCATACATGCCGCTCGACGCCCGCAACACGGCCGACATTCTCGCCGAGGGGGGCACGATCCTGGGCTCGAGCAACCGGGGACGGTTTGCCGGCAAGGTGGGCCACGACGAACGGGGAAACATCGACCCGTCGCTGCTGGACGAGGCCGCGGCCACGATCCGCGACCTGTCGCTGGCCGGATTGATCTGCATCGGCGGGGATGGCTCGCTGACGATCGCCCAACGACTCTATGAGCATGGCATGCCGGTGGTCGGCGTTCCGAAGACGATCGACAACGATCTTCGAGCCACCGCCTTCACGTTCGGGTTCGACTCGGCCGTGGCCACCGCCACCGACGCCCTCGACAAGCTGCGGACGACCGCCGCCAGCCACGAGCGGGTGATGGTCCTGGAGGTGATGGGCCGGAACACCGGATGGATCGCCCTCCATGCGGGCATCGCCGGCGGCGGGGACGTGATCCTCATCCCCGAGATTCCATGGACCTTCGACCACGTCTGCCGGAAGGTGCTCGAACGGGAGTCGCTGGGGCGGCGGTTCACGCTGGTCGTCGCGGCCGAGGGCGCGACGCTCCCGTCCGGGGAGCACGTGGTGGCAGGGGCCGCCGGCCGCGGCCAGGTGAAACTCGGCGGAATCGGCCAGGTGGTGGCCGACGAGGTCGCTCGGCGGCTCGACCGCGAAACTCGGGCGGTGGTGCTCGGCCACCTGCAGCGGGGAGGCGATCCGACCACGTTCGACCGCGTGCTGGCGACGCAGTTCGGTGCCCATGCGGTGAAGCTCGTGCACCGTGGCGAGTTCGGCAGGATGATCTGTTTCCGGCCTCCGGATATCGGGAGCGTGACGATCGCCGAGGCGGTGCAGTCGCTGTCGCGGGTCGATCCGCATGGATCGCTCGTTCAGGCGGCCCGGGCCATCGGCATCGGCTTCGGCGACGCGGCCGACCAGGCCAGCCCGTTCGCCGAGTGAGCGGCCCGCCAGGGTCACCCGTGTGTGGTAGGGTTGGTGGGCGCGATCGCGCGTTCCCATCGGTGCATCCATGAGCCTTCCTCCCCTCCGAGCCTCCGAGCATCTGCACGGCGTCCGGTATGAAATCCGCGGCGCGCTCGCCCGTCGCGCCGAGCAGCTGGAGAAGGAAGGCCACGAGATCATCAAGCTCAACATCGGCAACCCCGGCCTGTTCGGCTTCCGCATGCCGGGCTCGATGCGGGTCGCGATCGTCGAGAACCTGCACCAGGCCGACCCCTACTCGCACCAGAAGGGCATCTTCCCGGCCCGCGAGGCGGTCGTGATGCAGCAGCAGAACCGCGGCGTGATGGACGTCACCGCGGACGACATCTTCATCGGTAACGGCGTGTCGGAGCTGATCATGCTCGCGATGCGGGCGCTCCTGAACCCCGGCGACGAGGTGCTCGTGCCGAGCCCCGACTATCCGCTCTGGACGGCCTCCGTGGTGATCCACGGCGCGACGGCCGTGCATTACCCCTGCCGCCCCGAGCGTGGGTTCGTGCCGGATCCCGCGGAGGTCGAGCGGCTCGTCACCGACAAGACGCGGGCCCTGGTCCTCATCAACCCCAACAACCCCACTGGTGCCGTCTACCCGCGAGATGTCCTCCAGTCGCTCGCCGACATCGCCGAGCGACGGCATCTCGTGCTCTGCGCCGACGAGATCTACGATGAGATGCTCTACGACGGCGCCGAGTTCGTGCCTACGGCCGCGCTCGCGGCACGCGGGCTGTGCCTCACCTTCGGAGGCCTGAGCAAGATCTACCGGGCCTGCGGCCTGCGGGTCGGGTGGCTCGTCTTCTCCGGCGAGCGCGAGCATGCCCGCGACTTTATCAACGCCGTCGAACTGCTCGCCTCGCTCCGTCTGTGCTCCAACGTGCCGGGGCAGTACGCCGTGCAGACGGCGCTCGGCGGCCATCAATCGATCTTCGACCTCACGCGTCCTGGGGGGCGGCTGCACGCCACCCGGCAGGCCGTGATCGATGCCGTGGCCCGCAGCAAATATCTCTCGGTCGTGCCACCGCGGGGCGCGATGTATGCGTTCGTCCGCGTGCATGCGGAGCGCTTGCCCGGTGGTATCGCGGCCTTCGACGACCAGGCCTTCGCCCTCGATCTCCTCCAGCGGAAGCACGTGCTCGTGGCGCCGGGATCGAGTTTCAACGTGCCCTACCGCGATCACTTCCGGGTCACGCTTCTCCCCGACGCCGACCAGATGGCCGATGTCTTCGGTCGGATCGAGTCGCTGCTCGACGAGTACCGGGCGGCCTGACCCGCATGGCACGGCGGGGGATTGCCGGGGCTCCTCGAGGATGGTCTTCTACGTCGTCGGGCCTCGATGCCGTTCAGTCGGATGGTGACCGGGAAGGCACGATGCACGTTCACCACGGGGAGTGTTCATGAGTGCGCCAGAGAAGGCGGCCGGCCGCGTCGCCAGCGTGATGCAGGAAGATCGTGTGTTTCCGCCGCCGGCCGAGTTTTCGCGCCGGGCCCGGATCAGATCGCTCGAGGACTACCGCACGTTGTACGACGAGGCGCGGAACGACCTCGAGGGTTTCTGGGACTCCCGCGCCCGGGCCCTCCCCTGGACCCGCCCCTACTCCGCGGTGCTCGACTGGAAACCTCCCCATGCGCGGTGGTTCGTCGATGGGCAGATTAACGCCTCGACCTGCTGCCTCGATCACCAGATCGCCGCGGGCAAGGGGGACAAGACGGCGCTGGTCTGGGTGGGCGAACCCACGGGGGAACGCCGCGAGTTTACCTACAAGCAGCTCCATGCCGAGGTCTGCCGCGTGGCGGCCGGCCTCCAAAAACTCGGCATCCGGCCGGGCGAGGTCGTCTCCATCTACATGCCGATGACGCCCGAACTCGTGATCGCGATGCTCGCCTGCGCGCGGATTGGTGCGGTGCATTCCGTGATTTTCGGCGGCTTTTCCAGCGAGGCGATCGCCGACCGCAACCACGACGCCAAGGCCGTCGCCGTGATCACGGCCGATGGCGGCTGGCGGCGCGGGGCCCAACTGCCGCTCAAGAAAAACGTCGATGCCGCGCTCGCATCGCCGGCCCATGGGGCGACGACGGTGAAGCACGTGATCGTGCTCCAGAGGACCGGCCAGCCGGTGGAG